>JAFGIQ010000057.1 GCA_016929575.1 candidate division FCPU426 bacterium | reverse complement strand
TTCCTCCTCGGCGCACTCCTCGGTGGCGACCCCGTCCTGGCGTTTTTCCACCGGCGGCAGAAAAAGCACCAGCATCACAATCTGTCCGATGGGCAATGCCTGCACGCTGTGCATCAGCAGGCCGCCAGCTCCCAGATCCTCCGCCAGATCCGCCTGGGGTGCGGACACCCCCCCTTTTTCCAAACACCGGTAACTGACATGCAGTTTGATGGGTTTGCGTTGATATTTCCGCCGTTCGGCGTGTGTTTCCCCCTTAAACATATTGGCGGTCATGTTGCCACCTCCCCGGGATCGGCCTGCTGCCTTGGTCTAGGCCCATTGATAGGAACGCAATACGGCCTCCGCAATATTCGTGGTATGGTCTCCTATTTTTTCAATATTGTTGATGAAATCCACAAACACCATTCCTGCCAAAGGTTTGCAGTTTTGTTCATTCATGCGGTCAAGATTGATCTGTTTCAATTGCTGATACTGCCGGTTCACGGTGTTTTCCCGCACCAACACCTGCTCGGCGGCGCGCAAGTCGTTGTTTTGCAGGGCGCAGATGACATCGTCCATCATTTTATTCACTTCCTCGGACATCTCGTGCAGTTCTCCCAGTGCTTCCTTCGGCAAGATGTGGTTTTGCCGGATATGACGCTCCGCCAGTTCGACCAAATTGGTGGCATGGTCGCCGATGCGTTCCAGGTCATTGACCGAATGCATGAGCACCGGCAGCTGGTGGGCCTCCTCGCTTTCCAAGTGCCTTTGGCTCAAGTCCACCAGATAGCTTGTAATTTCGTGCTGAAAACGGTCCAAAGCCTGTTCCTTGCTGCCAACTTCGCTGAGTACTTTCATGTCCTTGTTGAAAAACCCGCTTAACGCATCATTGATGGTTGACTTGGCCAGCTGGGCCATGCGGATAATCTCGTTTTTAGATTGATGCAGCGCCAAAGCCGGCTCCTCCAACAAATGGGGTTCCAGGTACTGGGGATGTTGCGGATCTTCCCCGGCCCGGGAAGGCATGAGTTTTACCAGCACTTTTTCCAACACATTCAACAGGGGGATGAATATCACGCAGGCATTGAACACATTAAATACCGTGTGGGCCAAGGCAATATGCGTCATAATATTGCCCTTGTCCAATTCACCAGGAAGCAGCCACTGAACCAGCCTGGCAAAAAGGCCATTATAGACAAAAATCATCACATAGCTCACCCCGATAGTATTCACCAGGGTGTGCGCCATGGCCGCGCGTTTGGCGGTCAAATTGGCCTGCACGCTTGCAATCTGCGCCGTAATGGTGGTGCCGATGTTGTCTCCCAGTATCAGGGGAACGGCGGCATTGAAATCAATCAATCCCTGCCAGGCCAATGCCTGCACCAAAGCCACGGTGGCTGAAGAGGATTGCACCATAACGGTAAAGATTGTCCCGGCCAACACGCCCAAAATGGGGTAGTGGCTGAAGAGTAAAAAAAAGCTCCTGATCTGCGGATGGGAGGCGATCGGCTCGGCCGCATCCTTCATGACCAGCAGGCCGAAAAACAGCAGGCCAAAGCCAAAAATCACCTCTCCGCTCTGCCGCCAACGGATGTTTTTGCTGTAGGAAAGCAGAAAAAATCCGATGCCGATGGCGGGCAGGGCATAGTGTTTAACATTGAATATGGTCAAGGAAGCCACAATCCAGGCAGTCAGCGTGGTCCCGATATTGGCGCCCAGGATGACGGACAGTGACTGTTTCAAGGTCAGCAAACCGGCATTGATGAGGCCTACGGTCATGACCGTGGTGGCAGAACTGCTCTGTATCAGTGCGGTGATGCCCGTCCCCAATAAAAGCCCCAATACACGGTTTCTGGTCAGGAAGGCCAGGATTTTCTTGATGCGTTCGCCCGAGGCATTGCGCAGGGCTTCGGACAAGAATTTCATGCCGAATAAAAACATTCCCAAACCGCCGATAATGGTAAATATTATTTTAACAATCACGT
The DNA here is from genome assembly GCA_016929575.1 of candidate division FCPU426 bacterium. Lineage (GTDB taxonomy): Bacteria > Oederibacteriota > JAAXVQ01 > JAAXVQ01 > JAUVAV01 > JAFGIQ01. The sequence continues at coordinate 7,858 of JAFGIQ010000057.1, read as the reverse complement.
GCCTACTCCTCCGGGACTTGTATGAAGATACCAAAAACAATATCCGGCATGATTGAAAGGATTATATATAATGAGCCCCGTCTTGGCCAGTTTTTTTAAGTCTAATTTTCTTTCGCTTTGCCGGCCGGCCGGGCCAATTCCGGGATATCCTGCACCTGCAGCATCATCGCCGCTTCCCAAGTCCAGCCGCCGCCGGGCAGTTGCAGGCCAATATGTTTGCTGTCTGGCGCATATACCCAGCCTGGCCAGGATTTAACCCGGAACACATAAGGATGACTTTGGTTGTCTCCCTGAATGGTAAAATCCACCTGGTTCATTCCTTCGCCCTGGCCCCAATAAAGATGCGCGGTCTGGCCGTCCAGGTGTTCCTGGGCCCGGAATTGAACGACCAACACATTGCCTGCCGGCGCATCCGCTTCCCGGAGTGTCAAGTGCAATTGCACCGGTTGGGGGAAATTCCCGATGGCGAGCGCATCGCCTTGCGCAGTGACTGTAATCCCGGCCGGCGCAACCGACCGAACGCCATCCGCGGCCACATAGCGGCTGACAACATTTCCTTGGGTGGAATTGTATTTTCCCGCGGCGCCCCATTGCCAAGGCAGGCTGTATAATGCCAGCGGCGCCTGCAAAGCCGCAACCGCCTTGGGATCGGGTTGCAGGTCTTTGAGCGGCGGCGCAAAAACAACCCAGGGCCCGATAGACTTGACGGGAATATAACGCTGCAGCAGGTATTCGGCCATGGCGTACTGGCGCAGTATGGAAGGAATGTTGTCGAGCATGGTATGCCCCAGGGGCTGTCCTTGAAACAATACGGCCTTGACCTGGGAATGTTCAAGATCATGAATGGCCTGGATTTGCTGGGAAAAAGTCGCCAAACCGGCCGTGCTGGGGGACTGCACTGCCGGCCGCCGCGGCGCTAAAAAATACAGCAGGGGCTGGTTGGAAAAATCGAAGTAGGTCTCTGCTGTGCCCACCTGCTCCTCCAAATAAGCCACCATCTGATCCAGATCCCGGGCTTGTGCGGCCGGCAGGTAGGTTTGGTACAAGCGTTCTGACTTGCAGGCCGTCAATCCCTCCACCGGCAGCTGGTTTTTCTTGCCAAATCCTCCGGCTATTTCCGGTAAAGTCATTGTGCCGGATTGGGGAATAAACAACGCCGGCAGAAAAGCCGCCAACATGATGCCGCGTAAAAGCTGCTGCCGGGCGGACAGGCGGTAGATGAAAAAAGCCAACAGCATGGCCGCCACCGGCAACACGTCCGATAAAAACTCCGGCTGACTCCGGCTGAGAAAACGAATCCAAAAAAATGCCGTCAGCACGGCCAGCACCAACACATTCCAGGGGAAAAATCCGGTTTGGCGTATCTGCCGCAGGGCATTGGCCATGGCCAGCACGCCCAACACCACCGCCGCGGGCGGAAGCGCAAATTGCAAAATCCGTATAATCCCGGATTGCTCTCCAAGGCTGGGCAGGGGCAATCCAAATATGGGCGTATAGTTGGATAGGACCCAGGTAAAATTGGAAAAATACGCGCCGAGACTTCCGCTCATTCCCAAATAGAGCCACCAGGGGGCAAGACCCAACAACACTACGCCGAAAAAAATCACAACCTGGACAATACGGTTCCGCCAGTTTTCCTGGCCGAAAAAAAGAAAACCCAGCAATAAAACACTTTGTCCGCTTAAAGCCAACATTCCCGCTGCGAAGGAGGAAATCAGGGACAAGGCGGTCAGTAATCCGGAAAAAACCAATATCGGCCATTGATTGCGCTGGATGAAATAGAGGGTGAATATATAACTGATCACGGGAAAGAAAAAGCGGGTTGCCGGGATGGTTCCCAGATGCCCGGTTAAGACGGTAAATGTCACCACCAAGGCCCACAGCCAGGGCAGGCAAAAAATGGCCAGCAAATAAAGCGCCACCAGCCCCAGCGGCGCCAATAAAACCATCAACATGCGGTAGGCTTCCACGGATATTCCAAACCATTGCATGGCTATCATGGGGCCGGCAATATCCGTCAGAAATCCATGGCGTAAAAGTATTTCTTTAAACGGCAGCCGCCCCATCAACATGGCTTGGGCGGCACTTAAGCCTTCGCCTTCCTGAAACAAATCGACGGCGCCTATCAGTTTATGTTGCGTGTACGGTGCTCCGGCCGGCCAAAATGCAGCCGCATACAAAAGCAGCGGCACCGCCACAATCAACAGCAAGGCCCGGAACAATTCTTCTCCTTCAGGATTGACCTCGGCGGTCTGCTGTTTCAGCCTCAGGAGATTGACTACCAGCAAACCCAATCCACCCACAAGAGCCGCGGCACCCAATAATAGCGGAAGCAGGGGGGCCTCTCTGCCGCCGACTGCTTTTTTTCCATCCCAGTAGTGCAGCACCCCGGCTGTCTGCAAGGGTAAAACCGCCAGGGGCAACAGGGACAAGGCTACGCTTAAAAAAACCTGGTCAAATGTCTGCTTGCGGAAAAACAGCGAGAGGAGTCCTGCCAACAGCAGTGAGCCGATCCAGAGCAGTACCCCCACCCCCAGGGCGAACCAGAGCCCCCAGCCCAAAACACCGGCTGCGGGATTAAGCTGCGGCAAAGACTGGACAAACCACCCCACTCCGGTGCCCAGGGTGATCACGCCTCCATGGGTAAAAAGCGTCAGGGGCTGGTAATCGCTTTCGGTGGGATGGGCGAAAAATATCTTGCGTTTATCCCGGCTTTCCAACCAGGCCAGCAGGAGAAAGCCGGCGGCAAGTCCGGCAAACACCGACAATGGCAAAACCACCTGCACCCGTCCCTGAACAAGAGAGGTCATCTGGGGCAAGAATACGCCAAAAGGCACGGCTGCGCGCTTCAAGGCCACGGCAACAGACACGTGCCCGACCATATGCTGAAGCCGGGAAAGCAACAGCCACAGCCGATAACCTATAAGAGCCCCGGCCGTTGCGCCCGCCAGCACCAGGATCGCGCCCAGCCTGGCAAAGGCCGCAATCCTGCCCATAGACAGAACACCCACAATGCCTTCAGCGCCCATGGGTTCGGCCCGGAACAGTTGCAGTGCTGCATAAGCGATCCCCATTCCCATGAGCAGACTTGCCAGCACAACCACGCCGCGATGAATAACCAGTGTTTCATCTCCTGCAGCCACATGATAAGTGTTCGGATCCGCCATGCGTCTTCTCCTTTTTTGCAAAGAAATATTTCAACCGTTGCTTTTCGATATGTCCCTTTTTAGCCGGGCCTGGTCCTGGGGCGGCTAAAAAGTTTTTGCATTTTTCTCAGTTTCGTCCTGGTCTGTCTTTGTCTGAAAGTGAAATCCCCTCTTGTCCGCATTTTTTATCATCACCGCTTGGGATGAGGGCCAATGGCCATCAATAAAGGGCGGCGACACATCCTCTGAAAGGCAGGGGATTGCCTGCATGCTATTCAAACATTTCTATCTTTGAAAAAGTCTGGACATCAATAGGCGTGCCGGCCACAAAGAGTTGGTAATACAGTTTTTTATCCTTGGCCGCAGCGCCGGTCATGCCGATCTTTCCCAAAAGTGCCCCGCGTTTGAGATTTTGTCCGGTTTTTACTTCCAGATTTTTCATATGACAATACACGGTGGCAAAAGAAAAGCCGTGATCGATTAAAACCGTGTTGCCAAGCATGGGAAGCTTTTCTGCCAACAAAACCAAACCATCGGCCGCGGCATTGACATCCAAAACACTGGCGCTGACAGGGGTGATTTCAATGCCTTCCAGCGCCACTTCTGCTTTGGACCCATATTTACGTACTGTACCAAAAGTCGAAACCACCTCCCCCCCCACCGGCAGCATAAAATCCTGCAGCTTCCGCGCCCGAAAGACCGGCCGGGAAAGAAGGGCTTGTATTTTCATGCGCTCTTCCATATATTTTTTAACCTCAAATCCTTGGCTAGCCACAGTGTCCACCGGGTGTTTCCTGAAATCCGGCAGGATTTGCAGGGATAATTCCGTCTGAATGGTTTTTCTTTCTCCGGCCAGTAAAAAAACGCAGTGGATGCGGTATTTCCCGGGATTAACGCGGGGAATGGGAAGGAAACACATATAGGTTCCCTTTTCAAAATCCTGTCTGCGGTAAATGGTGAATTTTCTATCTAAAAAACGGATATACCCGTTTCTGATTTCCTTGGGCAGGACAAAGCCGAGGCGAAAAACCTCCCCGGGTGACGCCTCTTCCTTGGGCATTACATATTTTATCTGTCTTTCTACCCGCTCTGGCAAAGAAGCGCAGGCATACAAAAAAACCAGCGGCAGCAATACTGCCGCCCGATGCATCTTCTCGACCCACATGTTTCCCCCAAGCAACCCGGTAGTATGGAGCCCTGCGGGCTTTTAGCCCGCAGACCGCGCGATCAACGTGCATGAGGCGCAAAAATCGGCGGGGATTGAACCCCCCGGGAAGAGGCGCCTTTCATATCATGGCCATGGCCAAAGATTTTTCCCAGGATCATCCATCAACTGCAGCCGGCCTCCGCCGGTCGGACAGATGCTTTAGGGGGTGCTGCTTGGTCGATCATGGATGCGTATGACTTTTTGGTTATAGTAGTGATGCATGATGTCTTTTATTTTTGCGCGTATGGTTGTCTCCATGACTTTGTCTATGCCGATAAATTTCATGCCATATTCATACATCAGGGGAGCACCTGAACGGATCCATCTGATCAGTCCGTGTATCTCCAAGGGGTTTTTTTCCTCCAGGATGGGCAGGTAGACAATGAGCCGGTCATTGACGGCAAGCTTGAGAGGCGAGCGCAGGCATATTCCCTGTTCCGACAAATTGATGATATCCGCAAATACCGCCATATGGATGTCGCCGGTTTCGGGTAAAATCTCGGTTCTGACCCGGAACACCGGCTGGACGCGGGCGGAACGCCTTCTTTCCTTTTCCATCTTTTCTTACCCCCGGCCACTATCATATCATGCACAGGCCAGATGTAAAATATTTTCTATGGTGCCACCTGGCATCTGCCCCTGCACGGCTGACTGGTTTGTTATTAAAAATCCCCGCTCTTTAAGAGCGGGGATTTTTGATCTGAGTGGCAGAAAGGCATCAGGGCCGGGGAATTCGCGGTTGCATAGTAAACAGAGACCACCGTTTCGCTGTTTACTGTTGGCCCTCCGGCCTGCGTTTAAAAATCAGATAGGGGCCGGTCGAGTACTGAAGCATATAGCCGGTGCGTAAAAAATCATAAAAGACATTGTCTTCCAAGCGGCCAAATTTGCGATTATAAATGAAGACCGCCGGCGCAGCCATGGTAACTTCCGTATAGATCCGGTCCAAATATTTTTTCCGGAGCAACGGCGGACTGTATTTCATCGTGTGCAGGGACAATACCCCGCTGGCGGCTTTGCGCCGGCTATAAAAATAGAATCCCGGATCAATGCCCCATTGAAACAGGGTCTCTTCCGGCCTGGTTGTTTTCCGCAGCCGGAGTCCGATCTCTTTTACACGTCCAAAATTATCTCGGCCGTACTTCGCACTGGATATTTCTGCGGGATGCAGCTGCAGATAACGCAACACCGGCAGCAGCATAAAGATACTGCTGCCGATAAAAATCAAGCCTGCAAGAACCCAATAAGAGGCAAGGTGGCATGGAGATGGCTTTTTGTCCGTCAGCCCTTTCGGCTGCGGCATGCTGTTGCGCGCATTCGCCCAGTGTCCGTCGACAGCCTGTGTTCCCGGGCGTTTCCGGGCCAACAACCAGGCCGCCCGCTTCATCGTCAGCGCGGACACCAGGCATAAGCACGGAATCAGCAGTTGATAATAATGCGGGAAAAAACGGGGGGTTACGCCAACCATAAGAAAAGACCCCAGCCCGTACCAAAAAAACAAACCAGGGCCCCGGCGTTTTCCCGGTTTTTTTAATATCACCAGCGCCAGCAATCCCCAAATATACAGGGGGGTGATATCCCAAGCCGCCTGAGGCCAAAGCAACCGGAGATGCGTGAAATAATGCATTTCATTGGTCAGAATCGAGCCAGCATAGCTTCTCCCCACGTGATAAAAAACATTCCAAAAATCTTCAAACCTGCCGGTGACCCAATAATAGCCAAAGATTCCGCCCCACCATAAAAAGCTCGGCAGCCACAGGGCCGCGGCTGCATGTAAAAATGCATGGCAGTTTTTACTCCGGCGCCATAAAAAAAATGCGGCCAGATAACAAGTAAGTCCCGCCGGGATTAAAAAAGCCTGTACTTTATACAGCGTCGCCAAAGCAAAACACAGGCTGCCGCACCACAACCCTATCCGGCTGCGTTTGCCCAGGCGTGAAGCAAGAAACGCCCAAAGACCAGCCAGTATAAAGGCATTGATAAATGTTTCCGTATTCGGCAAATTGGCCTGGAGACGGTATGAGGTCGAGGCCGCCATAAATAAAACACAACTGGCCAAAGCCGTCAGAGCGCCTCCGGCTCTGCGCGCGACAAGAAAAAGAAACAGCATGGAAACCCAGACCGCAACGATTCCCGACCATACCACCGCGGCTTCGTTGTAACCCCAAGCCGCTTCGGCCAGCATGTAAGTAAAATAGATGGCGGGAGCTTTGATATCAACCCATTGTGTATACAATTGTTCGCCCGCAAGGAGGCGATGACCGATATACGCGTATGTCGCCAGGTCCCTTTCCAGGGGCTCCTGCCAGGAATGCCAGCGCAAAACAGCAGCCATGATCATTATCATGAGCAGTCCCAACCAGGTCCAATGCGCATGACCTGAAAACCGGCGGAGTACTTTCACATCCATGGTTTCCTTCCCAGCGGTTATTGGCCGTGTACGGAATTGTAATATATCCGCCCGGTCAAGGTAAGGAAAAAACCGCTGTATCCTGACGTCGGGGCCGGCGGCATGAAACGCTGTGCCCGCGACCGCAAAAACATGCGCAAAAAGATACCCGATTTAAACCTTGACATTGATTTTAAAGACTTTTTATAATCTACCCCTATATTCAACCCTTGGGAGGCGCCAAATGATCAAGGACTATAAAACAGAAAACATCCAGACCATCCTTTTTGCCGGACACGGCCAGGTCGGCAAGACCACCTTGAACGAATCCCTTTTGGCGGCAGGTGCTTCCATTAAAGAGCCGGGGGCGGTCGATAAAGGCACCACCGTGTCGGACTTTGATGAAGAGGAAATCGCCCGCCACATGTCCCTTAAATCCTCTACAAGTTTTGTGGAGTATCAGGACCATAAAATCAACTTCCTGGACGCGCCGGGATCGCCTGATTTCATCGGTGAAATCCGCGCCTGCCTGCATGTTGTTGATTCTGTCATTATTCTGGTGGATGCCGAAGTCGGCGTGCAGATCGAAGCTGAAAAACACGCCCGGCTGGCCAGGGAATTTAATGTCCCCCGTGTGGCTTTCGTGAACAAGCTGGACAAGGAAAATGCCGACTTCGAGGCAGCACTCCGCTCCATTTCCGAGAAATTCGGGAAACCCGCCATTCCCTTCTGGCTGCCGATGGGCAAAGGCAGCGGCTTTAAAGGCGTTATTGATCTTTTCACCATGAAAGCCCTGACCTTTGCCGGCGAAGCCGCAACACCCCAGGTCAGTGACATTCCCCCGGATATAAAGCAAACCGCTGAAACCGCACGCGAGAAACTCATTGAAGCCGCTGCAGAGGGCGACGATGCCCTGACTGAAAAATTTTTGGACGGGCAGCCGCTTTCGGACGCAGAGGTCTCGCAGGGGCTCAACGAAGTCATCCGCAGCGGAAATTTTATTCCGGTCTGGTGCGGCTGTGCACACCGGGTGGCATGCGCCCAGGCCCTGTTGGACAACCTTTTACAAGTCATGCCCCACTCCGGCCAACATCCTGTTTTCCAGGGTTTTGAGCC
>JAFGIQ010000056.1 GCA_016929575.1 candidate division FCPU426 bacterium | reverse complement strand
GCGGTGATGCCGGTTTTTTCGACCGCGCCCAGCCCAAAGTAATTGCCGCCAACACCCAGCACCAATTCCTTGGAGAACGGCATGACGAAGGTAAATATCTCCTGGTTCATTTCCTGAAACCAGGCGTTGTGTACAAACTCCACCGACGGGTATTTGCTCTGCTGCAGGCCGGCGGGATTCCAATACAAGGCCGAGGGATCATCGCTCAAAGCCACGGCTGCGCCGCCCATGGCCGTGGGACGGGTGCCCACGCCGATGAGCAATTCGGGCATGGCCACCTTGGAATAGGAATAATTTTCCTCGATTTCAGCCGCCGGCAAATCATGGGCAGCCAAGAGCACAACTCCGCCGGCAGCCAAAAACAGCAACAGAAAAACCACAAGCATTTTTTTTCCATCATGCAACATACGCATTTTTATCTCGGTTGCCCTTCCTTGCTGCCGGCGGGTAAAATGAAAAACCCGGGCACACCTCGGTTTTACTCCGTGCCATCCGCCTTTCAATCTGCGTCATCCGCACTGTAATCCGCGTACTCTTCTTTATTTGGTGATAACCAGGCGCCTTATTTTGTTTTTGCTGGTTTGGCCGTTGTGGCCTTTTACCACCACCTGGTATAAATACACCCCGGGCGCCACATCCGTGATCCGCCAGGTGGTCTTGCGGTTGATCTCCCCGGCCAGGTTTGTGTCCTCCAGATGCGCCACTTTGTAGCCCAGGGTATTGTAAATCTCTATGCTGATGTCCGCCGGCGCAGCCAGGGAATACATGAAAGTCACGGAGTCGCCCGAAGCCGGATTCGGATAGGCAATCGCATCCCCCAAAGGCACGGGCCAGGGCGTCATGGTCAGGGTGGGCGTGATAGAAGGCGTCACCGTGAACGTGCGCGTGACGGTATAGGTGTGGGTGGCCGTGGGCGTAATGGTGTAGGTCGGGGTGATGGTCGGGGTCGGGGTGATGGTCGGGGTCGGGCTCAGGGTGGCGGTGATGATGTCAAAGGTGACGTCGTCTACCAATATATAATTCGCGTCTGAAACACCGTCATCGTAGGCCCGGAAACGGACGGTGACGTTCGAGCCCCAATAGGGCTGCAGGTTGATGCTCTGCTGCACCAAGGTCCATCCGGGCGTGGGTGTGGCCTGTATAATATCGCCTGTTCCCTGCTCCCGCATCAGCTCCAGGCCGCCGAAGTGCGCATCCGCAAAAACTCCTGACCCAAAGACGTACTGGGCGAACCATTGGTAATAAAAGGTAAAATTGGCGGGCAAAGCATCGCGCGGGATGTAGATGCTTTGGGTCATGAAGGAATTGCTGTACCCTCCCAGGCTGTTGCCCGGGATCACGGCCGCATTCCCCGAAGTTGTGTCGTGTTGTATCACGCCGGTATGAATGGTCGGATTGAAGGCAGAGGGGCTGGCGGCGGTTACCCAGCCGGGAACAGCGGAGGGATTGGTTGAATCGAAATTGCCGTTGACAATCAATTCATCCGCCCGGCCGGTTGCAGGCCCAAGCAGGAGGCACACCCAACACGCCAACATAAATTTGCGCCTCATCATAAACCCCTTTCCTGCCAGAAGAACACTATTTTAGTATATACAATTTTGGCTAAATTAACAAATGTTTATGCTGCTTTATGCGGTTTCATTTTCATGTTAAAAAGGCTTAAAATCCTTGCTTTTCCGGCTCATTCAGATCTGACACAGGCTCTCTCAAGTGTCCAAATTGGGATTGGGAAATGCGCGACAACTATTCATATATGGGCGCCGGCAGGCAACCGGGCTGCCGGAGATATCTTTTTGCCAAGGTGGGGCGGGAATGAAGGCAGGCCCAAGGTTTCCTGCGGAGGGAATGAAAACAGCTTCGTTACCCCTCAACAGCCGGTTTGACGGCGCGGTGGATGCTGGCCGCGCCCCGGCCCAGGAATTCGTACTCCACTTCGTCGAAACCGGTCCTGATCAGCATGCGGCTGAGCTTGTCCGGATCCGGATAATGCAAAAGCGAGTCGAACAGGTGGTGGCTGATGGCATACGGCGTGCGGGCCCGCAGCCAAACCCAGGCGGGGAAAAAATACTCCCGGTGGAGGTGGGTGAAAAAACGCAGGACCGGATTGCGGGGCACCGAGAATTCAAGGATGACCAGCGGGCAGTCCCTTTTTAATATCCGCAGGGATTCCTTGAGCACGGTCTTGATGTCGGAGGAAAAGCGCAGCCCGAAGCTGATGAACACCGCGTCGAAAAAATCGTCCGGAAAAGGCATGACCTCGACATTCTCTATTCTGAATTCCACGCGCCGCGCCATGTGCAGATTGCGCAGTTTTTGTTTGGCCAGGGTTATCATGCCCGGACAAAAATCCACGGCCACAATGTGGCTGGGGGACCCGCAGGCCTGGGCCAGCAGCCTGGACATGCTGCCCGTGCCGGTGCAGGCATCCAGTATCCGGTGCGGCCGTTTGAGGCCGGATACGTCAATGGCCCGCTGGCGCCATTTATCCCCGCGCCGGCGCGTCATCCACGGCTCAAAATGGTCGTACAGGAGGGCGAATTTGCTGAAAACACTCCTGACGATCCTGTTTTTGGATATGG
>JAFGIQ010000055.1 GCA_016929575.1 candidate division FCPU426 bacterium | reverse complement strand
TGTCGCGCATGGCGCTTTTCCTCGCTGCGCTCGGCGTTCGCTCGCTTCGAATCCCTCTACTATACCTGGCGGAGAGGCAGGGATTCGAACCCTGGGTACCCTTTGAAGGGGCACAACTGCTTAGCAGGCAGCTGCCTTCAACCACTCGGCCACCTCTCCGGCTTGAACAAAGTGAGATCAAGCTACTATCGACTTTTGATTATCAGTATATGTTTATATTAATTATCTAAACAAAACACCTGAAAATCGAGAGTAGAAAGTAGACCGCAGGCTTTTTTCTCCTGCTCCCCTTTCTCCTCTCGCCTGCTCCAATTTTTCGCCGGTGGCGAAAAATCTGGCGGAGGGCGAGGGACTCGAACCCCCAGGTCCCGAAGGACGGCAGATTTCAAGTCTGCTGCCTTACCAGTTAGGCTAGCCCTCCTTCAAGCCAAGAGACTTTCTTTTATCCGTTAGTTCATTCTATTCTTCCCGATTTTGGACTCGTCCGGCATCCGCCGGACGCCCGGGTATTTACCGGATGCCGGGCGAACCCCCAAGTCCGCAAAGGACGTCGGATTTTTTTAATCCGGCGCATGCCGGACAAGTCTGCTGCCTTACCAGTTAGGCTAGCCCTCCTGCGCCAAAGAAAAGCATCATAAAAGCTTCTGGCAGGAAAGACAACAGAAAAATTATCCGAGTTTTCCGTTTGGTGTGATCATGTGTTTTCCGCCCAGATATGGCACCAAAACTTCGGGAATCTGTATGCCTCCGTCTTTGGTTTGGTAATTTTCCATGATGGCCGGTAAAAGCCGGGAGGTGGCCAATCCGGACCCGTTGAGGGTGTGGCAGAATTTGATTTTTCCATCATCATCCTTGAAGCGAATATTGGCGCGCCGGGCTTGAAAGGCTTCAAAGTTGGAGCAGGAGGAGACCTCCCAATAGCGTGCGCTGCCTGCGTGCCAGACCTCCAAGTCATACCCCTTGGCGCTGGCAAACGACATGTCCCCGGTGGAAAGCACCACCACCCGGTAGTGCAATTGCAGCGCTTGCAGGATGTTTTCTGCATCCTGTACCAGCGCTTCCAATTCCTTATAGGATTCATCCGGCTGGGTGATTTTTACCAATTCGACCTTATTGAACTGATGCTGGCGCACGATGCCCTTGGTGTCTTTTCCGTACGACCCCGCTTCCCGACGAAAGCAGGGAGTATAGGCCGCGTATTTTATCGGTAATTGCTCCTTGGACAGCACTTCCTGGCGGTGCAGGTTGGTGACCGGGACTTCGGCCGTGGGGATGAGATAAAAATCATCATCTTTGGTTTTAAACATATCGTTTTCAAGTTTGGGCAATTGGCCGGTGCCGATCATGGCGTCCCGGTTCACTAATAGGGGTGGAAAAATTTCCATATATCCCGCCCGCTGGGTCTGGGTGTCCAGCATAAATTGTATGAGGGCCCGCTCCAGGCGCGCGCCCACATCCCGGTAGACGACAAAACGCGCGCCTGCGATCTTTGCCGCTCTGGCCGCATCCAGCATCCCCAGCGCTTCTCCCAATTCCCAATGCGGGCACGGAGTAAACATAAAAACGGGTTTTTGCCCCCACGTCCTCACTTCCCGGTTGGCGGCGGCATCAGGCCCCCGCGGGACCGAGGCGTGCGGCAGATTGGGTATCTGCAGCAGCTCTGCCTCTATTCCTTCCTCCAGGATTTTCAACTCTTCTGAAAAACGCTTGATGTTCTCGCCTACTTCGCGCATGGCGGAAATCTCCGCGGCGGCATCCTCCTTGTTTTTTTTCATGCGCGATATTTTTTCGCTGGCTTCATTTCGTTGGGCTTGAAGGGTTTCCACGTGTGTGATCAAATCACGCCGCCTAGCCTCGCGTGCCAGGAAAGCATCCAAATCATAAGCCAGGCCGCGATCCGCCAGCATCTGTTTGATCTGCTCGGGATTGTCGCGGATGAATCTTCTGTCCAGCATATGGCGTCCTTTACTGTCTATTGGAAAAACCGGGTTGGTGCGCAACGGCTGCGCCCTGCTTTAAATATCGAGATTCTTAACCTCTGGCGCATGCCTTTGAATAAAACGCCGCCGCGGTTCCACGATGTCGCCCATCAATACCGTGAAGATTTCATCCGCTCGGGCTGCATCTTCAATCTTTACCTGCAGAATACGCCGGTTCTCAGGATTCATGGTCGTCGACCATAATTGCTCCGGATTCATTTCGCCCAGGCCTTTGTATCGTTGGATGTTGAGTCCCTTGCGTCCATGGTCCTTTATCATTTTTATCATATGTTCAAGCGAGTAAAGCTCCTGCTTGTCGCCGTTTATTTCCAGATGAAACAGCGGGCTCTGCTTCTTTTTATCCTGATTAAGATTTTCTTCGGCGATGATTTGCCCGATATCCATCCCGGTTTTTTCTATGCTGCGGAGATTTTGTTCCGCCAAGCGCAGTTCGCCTATATCCTTTACCGCCACGTAGCGAATGGTATCCTGGGCATTCGGCTCCTCGGGTTTCGCTGCTTTGTCCGCGCCTTTGCTTTTGGCCTCCGTCTTTTTAGCGGTCTGGCGTCCGGAGGCTTTCTTGGCCGGAACCGAAGCCTTGGGCTCGCCGGCGGAGTTTTTTTGCTCCCAGCGTCGAATTTTTAACATCAGTTTTTCCAGTTCCTCGTCACTATAAACAAACTTGGGGCCCTCCGGTGTGTATACTTCATACATGGGCAGTTTTTTATTGCCGTGACGCAGGGAAATGTACTCTTCCAGGGGCAACCCGCGTTTGGCCAGTTTCGGCTTGAGATTGTTCAGTTCGGCCACGCTTTCCAGGAACTCCAATAATTTTTGCCCCGCCAAAACAGGCTGGGATTTTCCCTGGCGGATCCGGAGAAGTTTTGCCTCCTCGCCGCCTGCTTCGATAAGATACTTTTCCAGGGAAGCTTCGTTGTCCAGATATTTTTCATCCTTGTTTCTTTTAATCCGATAGAGCGGCGGCTGGGCAATATACACATAGCCGCTTTCTATGAGTTGGCGCATCTGTCGAAAAAACAAGGTCAGCAATAACGTCCGGATATGCGCTCCGTCCACATCCGCATCGGTCATGATGATGACCTTATGATAGCGTGCCCTGCTTAAATTGAATTCCTGCTCACCGATACCACACCCCATGGCAGTAATAATGGTGCGTATCTCTTCGTTGCTGAGTATTTTATCGATCCGGGCTTTCTCCACGTTTAATATTTTGCCTTTTAACGGCAAAATTGCCTGAAAACGCCGGTCCCGGCCCTGTTTGGCCGATCCTCCGGCTGAATCCCCCTCCACCAAATACAGCTCCGATAGGGCCGGATCGCTCTCGGCGCAATCCGCCAGTTTTCCGGGAAGATTGTCGTTTTCCAGCGCGCCTTTGCGCCTGGTGATTTCGCGTGCTTTGCGCGCTGCTTCCCGCGCCTGGGCGGCAACGATGGATTTGTCTATGATGCGGCGCGTCACGCCGGGATTTTCTTCAAAGTAAGCCGCCAGCGCCTCGTTCACGGTTTCTTCCACCCACCCCTTGACTTCACTATTCCCCAATTTGGTCTTGGTTTGACCCTCAAATTGCGGATCCGCTATTTTTACGGAAAGAATCGCCGTCAAGCCCTCCCGAATATCCTCCCCCTGGATGGACATCTTGTCGCTTTTGATCAGGTTTCGGGACTTGGCGTAATTATTTGCACACCGCGTCAGGGCCGACTTAAACCCAATGAGGTGCATGCCACCTTCGATGGTATTGATGTTATTGGCATAGGAATAAATGTTTTCCGTATACCCGTCGTGATACTGCATGGCGGCTTCCAAAGCAAACCCTTCTTTTTCCTTTTGAAAGTAGATGGGAAAATGATGAACAACATTGCGGTTGGTATTCAAATGCTTGACAAACGCCACAATCCCGCCTTCGTATTGAAAAACAAGCTCTTTTTCCTTCTCGCCGCGTTCGTCGGTGAGTTTGATTTTTATTCCCTTGTTCAAAAAAGCCAGTTCCCGCAGTCTGTGGGCCAGGGTGTCAAAGGAGAATACTATAGTTGAAAAAATCTTGTCATCCGGTTTAAAAATCACCTTGGTTCCTGTTTTTTTCGTTTCGCCGATGTTCTCCACCTTGGTCGTGGGTATGCCGCGTTTATATGCCTGGGTATATGCTTTTCCGTCCCGGCGGACCTCCACTTCCAGCCAGATGGATAATGCATTGACAACTGAAACTCCGACTCCGTGCAGTCCGCCGGAAACTTTATACGCTTTATGGTCAAATTTGCCACCGGCATGGAGCATGGTCATGACCACTTCCAGCGCGGACTTTTTTTGCATTTTGTGGATTTCCACAGGTATTCCTCGGCCATTGTCGGTAACGGTGACGGAATTGTCGGCATGAATAATGACGTGTATTTCCGTACAATAGCCGGCCAACGCCTCATCAATAGAATTGTCCACGACCTCATATACCAGATGATGCAATCCTTCTTCAGCCGTATTGCCTATGTACATGGCCGGCCGCCGCCGTACCGCCTCGAGTCCCTCTAAAACCGTTATTTTATCGGCACCATAGTCTTGGTTGCCGGGCACTACCGGGGCGTTGCCTTTTGCGGTTTGCAGCAACTGTTCCGCCATTTCCACGGCCAGTTGATGGTCTTTTTCCGTAATTTTTTCATCCGCCAAAGATTTGCCGACAGTCGGTGCTGTCGCTTCGGTTTTTCCTTGCCTCTCGGTTTTTTGCGTTATGCCGGAAGGTTTTGTTCTGCGCTCGCTGGCTTGGGCTTTTTTTCTTGCCTTAAAGGCCTTTCTTGCCATACTTTTCCTCCATAAAACTGTAAAGTCGCTCTTTGCCGTGCCGTTTCAGCAACGTCTTGGAATCCAGGGGCGATAAATAATAAGTGTTTTTTACGGTTAACACCAATGACCGATAGGGCCCTTTGCCAATGCAGCGGATATGTTCGTGGGCCCGCTTGTGCGCCATTGTTTTATGAAGCAAGGACGCTTCATGGAGATGCTGTAAATTCACTATGGCCATGATCTGCCTGGAGGAAATGAAAAAATCATTACCAAGATGAAGGGACATGTAAAGCCTACTCCCGGCCTGTGTGGTTATACCCCAATTTAAAAACCACATCATCAATGCTGATACCATTGGCAGACAGGAAATTTTTGGCTTCAATTTTAATCTTTTCCTTTAAAAAAGTCAACTCATTCATCCATACCGAACTTTCCGCCAACACCACCAGTTTTCCGCGCCGGATGTGATCTATGCGCGTGTGATGCGCAACCCGCTCGCCCA
This sequence comes from candidate division FCPU426 bacterium, assembly GCA_016929575.1. GTDB lineage: Bacteria > Oederibacteriota > JAAXVQ01 > JAAXVQ01 > JAUVAV01 > JAFGIQ01. The sequence continues at coordinate 1,322 of JAFGIQ010000055.1, read as the reverse complement.
CAATTTGCCTCCACAACGTCTGATAGAGGATGTGCTGTTTTTGGGTTTGTCCTTTCCATTTGGCAATGAGTCTGCCCGCCAGATGGCCAACTTTTTCAGGTTGTTTTTTTTTGCCTCTCGCCCAGCGATCAGTCATGTTTGTGCGGCACCGCCTTTCCCTCCTGTATTTTGAATATAGCCGCGTCTTGTGACAAAGGATGGATCTGGGATAAATCCGTCCCTGTAATAAACGTTTGCACCTTCCTGTCAAATACGGCGATAAGCTTGTTTTTTCTTTCCGCATCAAGCTCTGAAAAAACATCGTCCAAAAGCAACACCGGGTATTCGTGCATGACGGAGTGAATGTATTCCACCTCAGCCAGGCGCAAACTGATCGCAGCCGAGCGTTTTTGTCCTTGTGAGCTGAAATGTCTGGTGTGAATGGCATCAATATAGATATCAAGATCATCTCGGTGAGGCCCCAATAAAGTAAAGCCTTTTTCCATCTCTTCGTGCAGCACTTGCTGTTGCCTTTTTTGAAACGCTTTTTGCAGCTCCTCCGCAAACAGGTCTTCTCCTGTATAGACGGGGTTGTGATAGGCGATAGAGAGGTGCTCGCGGTTTAGCCTTTTATGCCAGCGTCCGGCCATTTCATTGAGGATTCGAATACTGCGGGATCTTTTTTCCATTATGGTACATGCCAGCTGAAGGTACTGGTCATTCCATGGCTCCAACCAGGTTTGTTCATGCGTATTCTTTATCCTTTTTAAAACAGTATTTCTCTGCTTTAAAACGCGCTGGTATTTAATCAGGTTATCCAAATACCATTTGTCGGTTTGGCAAAAAAGAATATCCAAAAAACGTCTTCTAAAAGATGGATCACCTTTTATAATCATCAGATCTTCCGGACAGAACAAAGAAACAATGAAATGACCGATAAAATCTGCATGCCTGTTAATCACATTATTGTTTAAGTAAATTTTTTTACTGTCATTTTTAAATATTTTAATGCAGGCTTCTTTTTGCATGCTGTTTGTATCAACCAAAGCGTTCACTTTGGCCTGATCCGCTGAAAAATGTATTAGATTCTCATCGTGCGTATTACGGAATGATTTTGCTGTGCTAGTAAAATACATAGCTTCCAATATATTGGTTTTCCCTTGGGCATTATTCCCATATAGAATATTTAGACCATTATTAAATTGGATGTCTAAATCGATAATGTTTCTAAAATTTATTGTATTTAATCGAATTAAGTTCATTTCCCCCTCGGTGTTTCACGTGAAACTTTCTGCTTATAAAAGCATCAAACCTATTACAGTATATTGTATGCGCCTGCAATC
>JAFGIQ010000004.1 GCA_016929575.1 candidate division FCPU426 bacterium | reverse complement strand
ATGCGGGGGTTTTTGGAATCCCTGTTTCTGGTGATGGATGTGGAGCAGTCCCTGGAAAATGAAACCCGCGTTAAGATGGGCGGGGAATTCGTGTATTCGTCCATTGTGGCCGGGAGGATCGGCTATGTGGTGGCGCCGGGCTCCACGGACGGGCTGGCTTTTGGCCTGGGCATCAGGACCGGCATCGGCGCCTACAGTTTTCGCCTGGATTACACGTATAAGATGGCGTCCTGGAGCGAAGAGAGCCTGGACGGCACGCATTTGTTCAGCGTGGGGTTGATATATTAAACCACAGGCGTCCAAATGGGGAGTGAGAAAGACGCGATAACTATTGATAAATGGGCGCCCGCAGGCAACCAGACTGCCGGAGATGTCTTTTTCCCAAGGTGGCAGCCGTGGACTTTTGTTTCCTCCGGCAGCCCAGACTGGAAAGATTATTGGGAAGAAAAAGGACACCTCCGGCAGTTTTTGCGTAATTTGGAGAGCAATGAATATGGATATTTTCAAAAAATACCTTTGAGTTAAACCGTGGGCAGCTGCTATAATATTTACCCTATGAACGTTTCCAACACGGCCAGCCAAAACCGGAATATGATACGGATGGGGCAAAAGTCGCCAAGGGGATTGACAGCAGAAGGGGGAGTAGGAGAATGAAAGGATTGTATTCCTTGTGGAAACAATCCAAGCGCAATTGGGGGGTATATTTTTTTATCCTGCCGGCCTTGATCGTTTTCGTTGTTTTCGGGCTCTATCCTTTTATAGAAACGTTTAAAATCAGTTTTTATGAATGGGACGGCATTGCCACGGACGCCAAGTTTGTGGGTTTGGCCAATTATATCGATATTTTTATCAAAAACAGAGTCTGGTGGTCTTCTGTCTGGCATGCGGTTTTTATCGCCATCTTTGCCCTGACGATCCAAAATGCCGTGGCCCTGTTTCTGGCCGTATTGGTGTACCGCGACATCCGCGCCAAAAAATTTTACCGCATGGTTTTTTACATTCCCCCGGTCTTGTCGCTCATCGTCGTCGGCCTGATTTGGCGCTTTATTTACAACAATGAATACGGCATACTCAATTACTGGCTCAACCTGCTGGGCCTGCACAATTTGACCCGCCCCTGGCTGGCCGACCCGAAGACCGCGTTGACCTGCATTGCCATCGTGCAAAGCTGGCAGGGATTGGGCAACGCCTTTTTGCTTTTTTACGCCGGGTTGCAGGTTATTCCCGAGGAGCTTTTTGAAGCCGCGCATGTGGACGGCGCCAATGCCTGGCGCCGCTTCATCCACATCACCATCCCTTCATTGATCCCGGTCAGCACGCTGGTGGCCATTTTAACCCTGCTGGGCACCATGCAGACCTTCCCCCTGGTGATCGCGATGACCAACGGCGGGCCCGGATTTCACACGGAAGTGCCGGTCACCCGCATTTACAAGATGGCTTTTGAATCCTATCACTTTGGTTATGCCACGGCCGAGGCCGTGATCCTGGGAATCATGCTGTTGATTCTCTCCCTGGTGCAACTGCGGGTCAGCAAGCAATTGGATTACCGTTGATCCGGATGGGCGGGTGCGCCGTGTCCATTTTGGGAAAGGCAAAAAGAATTACATGGAAATTAAAATAAAACGCAAAACGCTGGCCAACATTCCGGCCCACATGGTGCTGATTCTGTGGTCGCTGGTGAGCATTTTTCCATTGGTCTGGATGTTCATGGCCTCTTTGAAGGAGCAAAATGAGGTTTTTTCAAACCTCTCGCTGATTCCCCAGGCCTGGAAATTCATGAATTACGTGACCGCCTGGAACGTCGGCAATTTCGGCATTTACTTTTTCAACTCGGTTTTTTACACGGCCGTAACCCTGGGGCTGGCCTTGCTGCTTTCCTCCATGGCGGCCTATGCTTTTGCCCGTTTCCGGTTTTTAGGGCGCAACTTCTTCTATTTCCTTTTCATCGGCTCCCTGATGATACCCATTCCCGGCGCCTTTATTCCCCTGTACGTATTGCTCATCAAACTGGGCCTGGCGGACACGCGCCTGGGCCTGATTTTGCCCTATACCAACGCCTCCCTGGCCCTGGCCATTTTCATCCTCAAGACATTTTTTGAGAACATCCCCAAGGATATCGAGGAGGCGGCCATTATCGACGGCTGCGGAAAATTCGACATGTATTGGCGGATATTCCTGCCCCTGGCCAAACCGGCCATTGCCACGGTCTCCATTTTTACGGTGTTGAACGTGTGGAACGAATTTTTGCTGGCGTTGATTGTCATCAACAATCGGAATCTTATGCCCATCCAGCGCGGGATCATGGTCTTTCAGGGTGAACACCTGACGGATTATCCCCTGCTCATGGCCGGGCTGACCATTGCGACCGTTCCGCTCCTGGTGGTCTATTTCTTCTTGTCCAAATACATCTTAAAGGGTATCACAGCTGGGGCAGTCAAAGGGTGATAGCTGCACCCGATCAGATCAGGGGGTTGTACAACTGATGAAGAAATATGTTTTATGCTTGTCGGTTTTATGTGTCATGGGAACAGCCGGCTGGCAGCCGCCGGTGTGCGCGGCTGCAGACCGGGTGCTGTTTGGCGCCAGGCATGCCTCCCTGAGCAGCTGGCGGGATGAATGGCCCGACAGCACGCCCACGGGCGCCAAGATTGAAGTGGCCGAAGGGCAGGCCAAAATCGTCGGCACCAACACGGACCTGTTTTACGGCATGGTGTACCAAATGGTGGAAGACTGGGATTTGGACAAAACCCCTTATTTGGAAATCAATATCACGGCCTGCAATTCGGACTGGTACATGGTGGTCTCCAATCCCAATATTGAAGCCGGCTACAGCAAGGCGGATTACATCAAATTGCAAAAGGGCACGCAGGCCACCGGCCTCTTTGCCTTTGATGTGCGCGAGGCGACCGGCTTGCAGGGGACGCGCACCATCCGTCTGGAGATCGGCATTGCCACCAGCGAACGCCCGGGAAACAAGGGTTTGAGCCTGAAGTTTTCCAGCCTCAAACTGGTGGGCAAGAGCAGGGGCAAGATAGTCAAGGTGGAGCTTGAAAAAAGCCTGAGCCAGGAGGAGGAGGAGGAGCTCGAGAGAGCCTCGGCCGAGACCCAGCTCTTAGGCTGGAGCAACCGCGAGCCCAACGGCGGCAGCTCGGGGGCGCATCTGGAAAAACAAAAAGACGGGTCGGCACTGTTGGTGGGTGATTTCCCCAAACAATCCTACGGCTATGCCAGCAAGGAAATGACGGTGGATTTCGCCGAATTCACCAAATTGGAAGTCGTGGTAAAAAGCGTGGAGTACAACCTGTATGTCATTTTCGCAGGCGACCAGTTCCGCGGCGGCTACCATCGTTTTCCCTACATTTACAAACCGGGAACCTATATATTCGACCTTAAAAATGAATTCAAGTATCTCTCCGGCCCGCAAAAATTCATCCTGAAAGTCGGCATTACCACGGAAAACATGGATATCCCCAACAAGGGCAAGAAGGCTGTGGTCTCCTCCATCAAGTTTATCGGCACAGGAACCATCCAGCTGGCATTGGGGCTCCTGCCTTCCCAGCTGATCGAGCCGCCGCCGCCGCTGGCCCGGGAGTATGCGATAAAAGAGGATTCCCTGCCGGCGACGCTGGCGGGAAAGCAGGAGGCCCTGGAGCAGGGGGGCATTCTGTCTGTTTTCGGAAAATCCTATCAGGCCGAACCGATTTCCTTCAAACCCGACGCCCCCCGGTTTTCCGAAGCCGGGCCCGCTTTAACCGTGTCCAACAAATATTATGAGGTGCAATTCAACAAGGAAAGCGGTGTTTTTGAATCCGTGAAGGATAAAATACACGGCGCGGAGGTGGGTCTGGGCACCCAGCCCGCCTATCTGTGGCGGATCATGTTTAAGGACGGCGTCTTTCTCAATTCCGGGGATTTTCTCAAACAGCCGGGCGCCGAGTATTCCTATCGCTGGCTGGACAAGGAAAACACCCTCCGTTTTACGACCAAACGCGGCCCGACCACCATGCAGATCGATGCGCGTTTCGGCGGGACCAATTATTTTGATTTTTCGGCTGTCTTGAAAAACGGGGAAGACCAGGTGGTCGTTGCCGTCGAGACGCCCAAAATAAGCTTTGACTATGACCGTTTGGACCGCCTGTATCTGCCCTGGTACATGGGAGTATCCTTCAACCAGCGTTTCTTTAAAAACAAGCGGCGCTGGAAAACAACCTATCCCTTTCTTTTTGCGGACCTGGTCAATTGGGCGCAAAACGACGGCGGCTGCTTCAGCTCCTTTTTATTATGGGCCGGCAAGCCGGTTGCCCCCAGCCGGATCAATATCGGCTATTCTGTCGGAAAACGAGGCTTGTATGAGCACGTGTGGACCACCTATATAAGGCCCCAGGAGCAATGGGAAGCCCAGGCCCTGCGCATGACGGTGGGCGAAAAAGTAGAGACGACCTTGCGGCGCTTCAAGCGGGACAACCAACTTGAAAACTCGCCCCTGGTGGCGGACAAACTGGGCAAAGACCTTTTTGAAAAAGTGAAGCAGGGCGTGCTCCTGAAAATATCCATGGACAGCAACCGCAATTTCGCCCACGTGAACACATATTTCAAGGAATTGCCGTACGGCACCATCGTGCATTTTGTCACCTGGTGGCTTGAAGGTTTTGACAAGCACATGCCTGATTTCTGGCCCGTGGATCCCACCTACGGCACCAACCAGGATTTCAAGGACAGCATTGCGCTGGCTCAAAAAAACAACCTGCTGGTGATGCCTTATACGAACCCCACTTTCTGGAACGAATCCCCAACCCTGACAAAGGCGGGCGGACCGGACGAAATCGGCACCCGCGACTTAAAGGGCGAACTGCGCTTCGAAGTGTATCCTTCCGGCGGCAAAGGCTGGGCGGCTTCACCCCGCCATCCGGCGGTGGTGGAGACCGGCGATCATATTGCCCGGAAGTTTTTCAAGGAATACGGCATAGACATTCTTTTCCTGGACCAGATCGGCGCCCGCTTCATCTATTATGACTTGAATAAAACCATGAAAAATCCCACGGGCTACTCCGAAGCCTGGCTGCAAAACAGCCTGGAATACCTGAAATTGGGGCCGCTTTTTACCGAGCAGGGTTATGACCGCCTGATACCCATCATGGCCTCCTTCAGCGGCCTGGCCTCTTTTTCCGCCCCGCCCAGTTATGATTACGATAATTATTTCGGCGCCGGCAATTGGGAATATTTTCCCATGGCGCAGTACTTGAGCCATGAGAACGTTATTTTCATGAACCACAACCTGGCCCACGAGGTTTTTTGCGAGAGCCACGACCGCATTGCCTGGTATCTGGCGCACGGGTACCACATGTTGAACGGGCGCTGGATTTCGGGCTGGCCCAGCCGGAAGCGCTGGTTTTATCTGGCCGACCAGATCCAAAAGCATGTTGTGGCCAAATACACGGGCCAGCCTTTGCTCAACTACCGGCAGCCGGAGCCGAGCCGTCTTTTTTATTCCGCGTATCCGGATTTGGGCATTTTGGCCAATATCTCCGATACCCAGGAATACGACATCCTGAATCATACCGTGTCACGGAACGGATTTATCGCCACCAATGAAAGCGGATCTTTCCTGGCCGGGCGTTTTTCGCGCCTGTACGGGTTTGCGCTGACCACGGACCAGTATTTGGTGATCGAACGGAATGAATACCAGATGGTGGTTTACCAGCTGGAACAGTATCCCAACACGCTTCTGACCCTGCCCCGTCCGGCGGAGTGGAAATATGACGAGGCGATCACCGTGCGCCAGGGGGCAAAGGCCATGAAATTGGTGGCCACCACCCCGCAGACAGTCAGCTTTTTAACCGAAGGCAGCGCGGGCAAAACCGGCACCACCGCCTATGAGATCAACTACAACCACCGCTACCAACCCGAATTTGCCTTGAAAATTGTCGGCGCCAAGCTCAACGCCGCCCGGAACACCCAGGTTTCCATCGGCCTGGAAGCCAAGAATTTGGGGACCGAGACCCTTTTGCACACCCGTCTCTCCCTCAGCGCCTGGCTGGTAAAGCGCAATGCACCGCTGATCGATGTGCAAGCCGGGTACAAGATCCTGGGCAAAGGGCGGATGCTGATCAGCCAGGAGAAGGGCAGCCTGGGTCCGGGAAAGACGGTCTCGACGGTTTTTCCCTTCCTGATCCCGGCCAATGCCGAGGTCGGTGATATTATTTGGCTGCGCGGGGAATTGGTTTCCAAATCCGACGGCAACATCAGGACCATGCGCACGCAAAGCATCGTCAAGGTGATACCCCTTTTCGACATCCAGATGCCGACCGAGCAAAAGAGCCTTTCGGTGGGGGAATGGAAGGAATTTGCCGTGACTGTGAAAAACAATTTCACCCAGCCGGTCAACGGCAAGGTGACCTTGAATGTGCCGGACAGATGGAAGGGAAACAAGAGCAAGACCCTCGCCTTGAAACCAGAGGAAAGCAGGCGCGTGCTTTTCAAGGTCATGCCGCCGCAGGTGCAAAAGCGGGTGCTGGCCCCTGTTTCCGTCTCCTATCAGGTGAAGAAAAAGGTGGTGGAAGCCGCGGCCGCTGAATTGGAAGTGGCCCCCGTCTGGCGCGTGATTTCCGTGGAAGGCCCCCGGCTGTTGGTTCCCGGCAGGAAGAGCAAGGCCGTGATCCGCCTGATCGCCAACGGCAACCTCGGGGTGGAGGGCAAGGTGGAGTTGAAGCCCGGCAGCGGGCTGGAGGTGAGCCGTCAGGAAATGGTGTTTGACGTTCCACCCGGAGGCGAGCAGGCGCTGGAATTTGAAATCCTCGCCAATAAAAACAAGAAGTCCGACTTGGAGGTGGAGGTGACAAGCCCCAGAGGCCGGGAAAAAGTCCGGGTGCCCTATGAGACGGTAACCCCGGGCCAGGCGCGTGTCGTCTCGGGCAATCTGCTCAACCGCGGGGATCATGACATCATCCTGGCCAATTCCGAGGTGGAGGTGCAATTGCAAAAGGAGATGGGCGGGCGCGTGATGTCTTTTTATCTGCGGAAAACCGGATCCAACATGCTCTACCAGAATTACCCCAAGGTGGAACAGCGTGCCGGGGAAAAAGACTGGGTCGAATACGGCGGCATCAACGACTGGTTTCCAGGCGGCTGGCCGGGCGAGGTATGGAACGGCCCCTGGGAGGCGGAAGTCATCACCGCCGACGGTCCGGAAGCCGTGGTTAAAATGTGGACCAAAACCGACAAGGGCCTCAAACTGGAAAGGACCATGACCCTGGCGGCCGACAGCCGGCGCCTGCGCCTGGATTATGAGGTGACCAATTTGACCGGCGGGTCCGCCCGCTACCAATGGTTTAATCATCCGGACCTGGCGCCGGGTCCCAAAAATTTCGCCGGCGAATTTCACCGCATGATCATTCCGGTGGCGGATAACAAGGATCCGGACCAAGAGGAGGTCCTGCAGGAAAAATTCATTGCCAAGATCGACAAGGACACCTATGTGCCGCACAGCGGCTGGGTGGTGGCGCTGGATTCCCAAAGCCAGGATTACTTCATGCAGGTCTTCAATCCGGAGGAGATTACCCAGATCGGCGTCTGGCAGGATTCCAATTTCTATACCATGGAGCTTTTAGGCAAGGATGAGGTGCTCAAACCCGCGGAAAGCAAAAAATTCACCATTTTCTACATCGCGGGAAATAAAAACTGGGAGGAGGAATTATGAAAAGAGCGCAAAGAATACTCTGGGCGGTAGCAGTACTGGCAGGGATGGCCGGTATTTTCATGAGCTGCAGTTGCGGTCCCAAAACGGCCAAGGAAGAGCAAGTGACGATCACCTTTTGGCACTGGTGGGCGGACCAGCAGCCGATGATGGAAAAAATGGCGGTGGAATACGAGGAAATGTCCGGCGTCAAGGTCAAGCTGGATCTGATCGGCCAGGATTATTTCAAAAAACTGCAGGCGGCAGCCGGCGCCAATACCTTGCCCGACATCATCGGCCTGGCCGGGGGCGGTGAATTGCTGGCGCGGTATGTCAAGGCAGGACGCATCTATGAATTGACCGAACAGCTGGCTGCGGACAACAATGCCTGGGCCAATGATTTTTTTCCCCGGGCCCTGGAAGCTTTCCGCTTTGAAGAAAACAACGTCTACGGTGTCAAGGACAATTCATATTGGGGGCTCCCCATTTCGGTCATGAATATCCAGATCTTTTACCATAAGGATCTTTTTGCCCAGGCCGGTTTGGATCCTGAAAAACCCCCCCGCACCTGGGCCGAATTCCTGGAGGTCAGCAAAAAGCTCAACGAGGCGGGCATTCCCCCCTTCATTGCCGGTCTGGGGGATCAGTGGATCGATTACACCATTTTCAACGCCTACTGCTGGGCCTATCTGGGCGCGGACAACATGAAAAAACTGTATGCCGGTGAATTGCCCTATACCCACGAGGGCTGTGTCAAGACCATGCAGCTGATCGTGGATCTGCGGGTCAACAAAGTGCTGTACCCCGGAGCCGTGTCCATGCAAAACAAGGAAGCGGAAATCAATTTTGCCAATAAAAAAGCGGCCATGATGTTAAACGGTTCCTGGGCGGTCAATGTCTACGCCGACCTCAACCCGGATTTGGATCTGGGCGTTTTTCCCTTTCCCAAACCGGCTGATGCCGGGTACGAAATGTACTTTATCGGCGGCGTAGGCAAAGGGTGCGCGGTGACGACCAATTCCTCGGATCCTGAGGAAGCAGTGGCGTTTTTGCGCTGGTTTTTAAACAAAGAACAACAGGTCAAAATGGCCACGGAAGCGCGGGAGATTCCAGCCAATGTCCATTCCATGGATGGAATCGCGCCTTTGTTGCGCGGCTTTGCCATGGGCATGAACAAACTGACGCCGGATCTCAAGCTCGAGGAGAAAAACGAAGTGCGGGAAGTCCTTGAAAAGGGAGTGCAATCCATCATCATCGGCGAGACCATTCCCCAGGATGTTTTAAAACAGGCCTGGGAGACCAAGCAAAGAATAAGCAAGAAATAACAATCCCTTTTTCCACTGGGGTCGGAGCAAGGCCTTCTTGGTTCTGGCCCCAGCCGGGAAATCCGGCCTATGTCTTTCCGGCAATAACATATTTGAAATGATTATTTTTCTTGAGGAGGTCTGGCGCATCATGCTGTGTGTACCCAAAGCACGACCGATTGTATTTTTTTTACTGACCGCCTGCTTGCTGTGGAGCGGCGTTGTTGTTCCGGCCCGGGCCGCGAACAAGGGCAGAATGCAAAAACCCAAGGTGACACTGGTATTCTGGCACTGGTGGATGGATCATCAGAATTTTTTCATGGAAATGGCCGAACGCTACCGCATGGAAACCAATGTGAAGGTCGATTTTCAGTTGTTCTCCTCCGAAGGCCGGCACTACTGGAACAAGGTGCAGGCAGCCGCCCAGGCGGACATTCTGCCGGACATCATCGGCTTGACGGATGATCCGGAGAATATCGCCAGGTATGCCAAAGCCGGCAAGCTCAGGGAATTGACCCGGGAAATGCGCGCCGACAAGCAGGCATGGGAGTATTCTTTTTTCCCGCGCACGATCAATGCCCTCTATTATCCGGATAAAAACATTTACGGGGTGAAGCAGGACAGTTACTGGGGTGTTCCCCTGACAGCCATGAACATACAGATTTTCTACAATAAAGCCCTCTTTAAAAAGGCGGGTCTTGATCCTGAGCACCCCCCCAGGATTTGGTCGGAGTGGGTGGAGGCGTCAAAAAAGTTGAAAAAAGCCGGCATTCCGCCCCTGGTGGCCGGAATGGGCGAACTCTGGATTTACCACACTTTTTTCAGGGCTTATGCCTGGCCCATCCTGGGACAGGAAAAAATCCGTAATTTGTACATGGGGGAGATGGCATATACCGATCCCGGCTGCCAGGAAGTTTTAAAACATTTTACGGAGGCATGTGCTTTTCTCTACCCCGGGGTTGTTTCCATGTCCAATAAAGAGGCGGAAATAATCTTTGCCGGACAAAAAGCGGCCATGATTATCAACGGCTCCTGGGCGGTCAACGTATTTGAACAAATGAATCCGGAATTGGATTTTGGTGTCATGAATTTCCCCAAACCCGATCAGGCGGCTTTTCCCATGTACGTCATCGGCGGTTTGGGCAAGGCCGCGGCTGTCAGCACCAATTGCAAGCATCCGCAGGAAGCAATACGCTTTTTGCGCTGGTTGTCCGCACAAAACCAACAGGCGCGTTGGGCCAGGATGCCCAATGAGTTTCCAGCCAATTTGGAGGCCGAGGAGGACATTGCGGACAAGATGAAGCCCTTTGTCCAGGCCATGAAGGAACTGGCACCCAATCTGTTTTTGGAGGAGCGTCAGGAAGTTTTGGAGGTGTTGAGCAAGGAGATGCAGCTTTTGGTTTTGGACGAAGTTACGCCCATGACGGTTTTACAATCAGTACAAAAGAAAAAAAAGGAATTGCAGAACGAATCTTTTTAGAAACTGCACACCCCCGCTGCCGGGCGCCGCTGTGAAAAGCGGTTTTGATGCGGCATGCGCCGGGCCAGCCCGTCGTATGCCGGCGTCCGGGGTGAGGCAACATGGTCCGCACTCACTTCGCTGGCTAACGGTTTAAAGCAACCCGGTTTGGCGTCATGGCGGCAGTAAAAAAGCATCCTTTTTCCGGTAAAGAAAAAATTGCAATAAAATGAAAAACGTGGAAAAATAATGACCGGATGCCTTTAGTGGCAAAGAGGATTTCATCCCCTTCGCAGGAGAACCCGCGCCGGCGCGGGGAGGAATGCGGATATTCCTGCTCCGGGGATGTCGCCCTGCCAAATAAGTGTGTGCCAAGGTCGGCAGAGGTACCCCGGGCATGCCCGGGGGGCTCCATGCTGGGTGAGAAATTCAATTTGCACCAGGCTGAAATACCGGTGATGCTGGAACAAGGATTGGCTTACATGACCATGGATGCACGACCAAACGGACAAAAAGAAGTGCGCCCGGTCTGCCGGCACTGGCTGGTTTTTCTGGGACTGCTTTTATCTTGCCAGCCCGCATCCGCCTCTGAATTCTGCAAGGCGTACATCAGCGAAACTGCCCCCAATCTCGGCGACCCTCTGGTGTATACCATCGAAGTCATGACCTCGGGCGAAACCCAGTATTCGCCGGATATCACCCCGCCGCAGTTGAAGCGCTATTTCCAGGTCGGCGAAACGTTTACCCGTTCTTCCGTGAGCATCCTCAACGGGCAAACGCACATCATTACCTTTAAAGAGATACACCTGATGGCCAACCGGACCGGCGAAATACAGATCGAGCCCGCCCGGGTCGAGCTGGTCGATTCCGCCTCCAAACAAAGGGTTGTGCGGCAGACCAATTCCGTAACCCTGGCTGTGAATGAAGCTACCGGCGGCGCGGCGTTGCCTACTCCAACCCCGGAAATTGATGTGCTTAAACCCATTAAAAAATCCGCCAAACTGTCACTGGGCCAATGGCTGCCGTTTGCCGTGGGCGGCGGGATCATTCTGGGCATGTTCGGCATGATGTTTTATCTTAAGCATCGGCCGGAGCCCGCGCCCCGTGCTTCGGAGGAGCCGGTGGACACCCGCACACCGGAACAGCGCGCTTTCGACGCCCTGGAGGAGGCCATGCAACTGAAAGCAGAAGGGCGCGTGAACGAGTTTTACACCGTTTTGTCCTCTATTTTGCGGCGCTATATGGCCGAGAGTTTCGGCTTTAAGGCCGAGGAGGCCACTACGCGCGAGATGCTGTCTGAAATGGAACGGATGAAATTCAAACCGAATTTCCTGGAAAAATACCGCGGCTATTTTCTCGAGTGCGACCGGGTGAAATACGCCAACCTGACGCCCTTGGAACAGGAGCTGGAAGCAGCCGCGCCCCGGGTAAAGGAGTTGATTCAGCATCAGGATAAGCGTGAGCTGACCGTCCCCCCCCCTCCTGGGGCAGAGGGCGCTGGCGGGGAGGGCAATGCTCCTGAGGCTGAAATGGCCCTGGCCGCGGAAGGCAGTGAAACAGAAAAACCTGCTGAAAAAAGCTGATCCTTGTGATGTCCATGATTTCCGATTCCCTTCATTGGGCCTACCCGATTTTTATTCTCTTGTTGCTTGTCCTTCCCCTGGCCGCGTGGCTTGTTTTCCATTTCCGGCGTCGCCGGCAGGGTTTGCACTTTTCCGCGTTTGCCATCATCCGGGCAGCTGCGGGGGATTTAAGCCAGTACGGACGCTACATCATTCCTTTTCTGCGTCTGCTGGCACTTATACTATTAATTGTGATATTGGTCAGGCCCCAGAGCGAAATCCGGCTGGTCAAGCGGCAGATGAACAGCCTGGATATCCTGCTGGTTTTAGACCTCTCGGAGAGCATGACCGCCCAGGACATCCGTCCCAACCGCCTGGAGGCGGCCAAACGCGTATTGGCGCGTTTCATCCGCAAACGGGAGCAGGACCGGCTGGGAATAATCGTTTTTTCAGGAGTGCCGGTTGCACTGGCCCCCTTGACCCTGGACCATCAGATTGTTATTCACGCGCTCAATGAAGCAGACACCCGCACCGTGAATTTGGAAGGCACGGCCATGGGGGATGCTTTATTGCTGGCTGCCAACCGTCTTTTACTCCGGGATGACAGTGGGGGGGCGGAGGGGGAAGCGCCCCCTCAACCGCGCAAAGGCAAAGTGATTATTTTAGCCACCGATGGAGTCAACAACCGCGGCCTGGATCCCTTGTTGGCGGCCCGCCTGCTGGCATTAAAAGGAATAAAGCTATATACCGTCAGTTTGGGCGGTGAAAAACCAGTCTTGCGCTATGAAACCGACCAGCGGGGGCGCTATGTGCCTCTGCGTGATGTGTACGGCCGCCTGCAATTCTGGGAAAGGCCGGATGAAGAAATGCTTGCACAAATGGCGGAGACAGGCCGGGGACGCCACTACCGGGCCGGCAATCTGGATCAATTCCAAAGCATCATGGAAAGCATTGACCGGCTGGAAAAAACCACGGTGAGCCTTGACCGGCACCAGGCGTTTCAGGAGGAGTATTCCTCCTTTTTGCTCGCGGCTTTGGCGCTGTTGCTGGCCGAGGCCTTGCTGCGGTTTGTCCGTTTCCGGACTCTGTTGTGAGTCCGCAGGGATGTTGCGGGGTGACCGCTGGACCCCGGCATACGCCGGGCAAGCCCGGCTTTCGCCGGCGTGAAAAAGCAGAGGGTGCGACGGAATTTGGGAAAGTAAGCTGTAGAATATAGAGGGACAACTGCAAGACCGATAGGTTCACATTCACTGATGATAAAGGATGTTTGGATAATGCACTGGCTGCAACCGGAATATTTTTATCTCTTGCTGCTTTTGCCCCTGTTTTGGGGGATGGAGGGGTATTTGTCCTGGTGGCGCCGGCGCGTGCTGATTCGCTTTGCAGCACCTGAATTTCACAACCAGCTTTTTCTGCCCGTCGGCACGCAGCGGAGGCACTGGCTGAAAGTTGGGATATGGTCGCTGGCTTTTGCCTTGCTGGCAATGGCTTTGGCCCGGCCCCAAGGCAGGCCGGTGCAAATCGAGCAAGAGGAAAAAATGCCGTTGCTGTATTTGGTCTTGGATTGTTCTTTGAGCATGCGTGTGCAGGATATCCAGCCTGACCGCTTGCGGGCGGCCAAAACAGCGGGCAGGAAAATATGCGAACGTTTGCCGCAGGGGCGTATCGGTGTTATAGCCGTATCCGGAGAGGCCCGTGTGGTGTGTCCGCTCACGGATGACAAGCAGGCGGTGGAAAACGCCTTGTATTTCGTCAATCCGCAAAGCGTGGAGCGGCAGGGATCTGATCCGGCTGCCGGCGTTGCCCTGGCCACAGAAAAATTGGCTGTTTTTGCCGGCGCACCCCGGCTGGTTTTACTGCTCTCGGACGGGGAGGAAAATCTTTCCGCGGCGCTGGCGGAGACGGGAAAAGCCGCGGCTGCGGCCGGCGTGCGCATCATCAGCATAGGTGTGGGCAGCCTCGAGGGCGGGAAGATCCCGCTGGGAAAGGATTTTTGGGGCAAACCCCAGTACCGGAGGCATCAAGGACGCCTGGTCAAGTCGCGGCTTCAAACCATGGGCCTGCGCAAGGCCGCTGCTGTGAGCGGAGGCAAATTTTATCAATGGGATTCTTCCCAGGGGATGATACAGCAGGTGGCGGGGGAAATAAGGCGTTGTTCCCAGGAAACCAAGGCCAAGGCCAAGGTGCTGGCGTATTATGAATATTTTCCGTGGCTGACCGGAACGGCTTTCGCTTTGCTGTTGCTGGAGTGGTGTATTCCCGTGAGGAGGCGGCGTCTGACATGATCAAGTGGATTGCGCTGGTATGGCTGGCCAGGATGATTTTGCTGGCACTGCCTGTGCCCCCGGAAAATTACTATAATCAGGGAAACCGCTTGTACGGGCAGGAAAAATATGCCCGGGCGGAAAGGGTGTATGCCCGGGCCCTGGAAAAGAATGCGCTTTTCCCAAACGCCCATTATAATGCCGGCAATGCCGCCTACATGCAGGGGAAATACCCTGCCGCGGTCGAATATTATGAGCGCGCCCTGGAGCTCAATCCCGAGGACGAAGACGCCTGGTATAATCTTGAGCTGGCGCGCCGGCGCGTGGCCGCAGGCGACAAGCAAGAGCAGCCCGAAGACGTGATGATGAAACCCGCACTGGCGCAAAAAAACAAACAGGATCCCCAGGGAAAAAAAACCAGCGGCAGGCAAATGCAACCTGCCCGTCAGGAACGGAGTTTACAGCATAAGGACCTCACGCTGGCAGAGGCGGATTACATGCTTCGCCAGGCCCGAAAGCATGAAAGAGGATGGCGGGAGCAGCAGGAGCGGAGTGTTTTTCGCGGCGCTTCCTCTCTGCAGCGCGATATATTCACCCAGCATCCGGAGGAAATCTTGGAGACCATGCGCGAACTGACGCGCGCCAGTTATCCTTTCCGTCCCGGCTCCTCCCTGGAAAAAACAAAATCAGTCCGGGATGAAATAGACTGGTAGTCATTGATTGCACCTGCACGCCGATGCATCCATTGATAAATTGGCGCCAACAGGCAACCAGACTGCCGCAGATATCTTTTTACCAAGGCGGCAGCGGAAAAGAAAAGTCCGCGGCCGCAACCATTTTGGCGGACGTGCTCAATCCCTGCGGTTCGTGCACGCGTTCCCGCCCCACCTTGGTAAAAAGATATCTCCGGCAGCCCTGACCGGATGGATTATTGGGAATAAAAAGGACGCCTGCGGCGGTATTCGCGCAATTCGGACAGCAATGAATCGGTGTAAAAAAATTATTTAGGAATGAGTTTTGATATCAAGAATACATTGAAATAATATGAGTTATAATACATATTCATCAGTAACACAGGCCACTGCCTGGGTGGGGCAATTAAAAAAAAAGGTTGAAATTGACAAGACTGATGACTGTATTTTATAGTAACACGTAATGTAAAAAAGGGAGGAGGGAGTATATGGGTATGCAAATAGTGACTGTGATTGGTAAAGACGCAAATGCAGGCAGTTTGGGGGAAAAACTGGCTAAAGAAGCAAAACAGCAGCTGGGATCTCATAAAGCCGGTTTGGTGCTGGTTTTCGCCTCCAGCAAGTATGACCACGGTGCGCTTTTAAAATCGCTGCGCCGGGAATTGGGCCAGGCGCCGCTGTTGGGCTGCACCACTGCCGGGGAATTCACGGAAAAAAAGGTTGTCAAGGAATCGGTGGCCTTGGCGGTTTTTTCCGAGTGCCCGGAATACCAATTTCATGTTGCCATGGCCACGGGTTTGAACAAGGATGCGGCCGCTTGCGTGCAAAAAGCCGCGGCTGCGTTGCCCGCCCAACCCAAAGACATGCCCCACCGCACCGCCATTCTGTTGCATGATGGACTGGCGGGGCGCGGGGAAGAAGCGGTGCTGGCGGCAAACACCATTTTAGGCGTCAACGTCAGCTTTGCCGGCGGGTCGGCCGGCGATGATCTCGCTTTCAAAAAAACCTTTGTTTTTTGCAATGACAGCATAGAAAACGACTCCGTGGCCTTGTGCCTGATTGACTCGAAAAACCCGCTGGGGATAGGCGTAAAACACGGACATTCCCCGGTGACAGGCAACCTGACCGTGACCAAAGCGGTGGATAACGTGCTTTACCAGGTTGACGGCAAACCGGCGTGGGAGGTTTGGAAAAAGGAAATGGCCCAGGAGGCCAAAAGCATTGGCATTGATGTCGAGCAGCTGAAGGATCCGTCGGAAATAGGCCAATTTCTCATCCGCTATGAGATGGGTCTGGCGACCGCCACGGAATATAAAGTGCGCGTCCCGTTGTCCAAAAATGACGATGGTTCTTTGAATTTTGCCTGCACCATACCGGAAGGGGCGAAGTTTAAAATCATGAAGAGCCCCAAGGAGGATCAGATCGCCTCGGCGGAACAAGCGGCCAAGTATGCATTGAAACAAATGGGCGGCAAACCGTTGGCGGGCGCCATTATTTTTGATTGCGTCTGTCGCGGGATCATCCTGGGAGAGGAATTCGAAAAAGGGGTGGCTGCCATTTCCAAAGTCATCGGCAACATCCCGTTGATTGGGTTTGAAACCTATGGTGAAATCTGCCGGCGCAGCGGTCAATTCAGCGGATACCACAATACCACGACCGTGGCAATGCTGTTTCCGGCAAGTTAAGGGAGGGGATCGGTGAACTAGATGGGAGACAAATTGACGAAATCTGAAATGATCAATAAATTTTCCGAGACTGTGGGCATGGAAAAAGCCACTGATTTGTTCGAAGAAACCTGCCATACCGCCGGCTTGGAAAACAGGCAGGAATTCAACAAAAGCGAGGCGCTGAAAATCCTGGACATGCTGCGGCAGAAAGGCGGCATGATCGGCATCATCGCCGGCTTTATGGCCTCAGAAGCCCATTTGATGAGTGAATGACATCATCCGGTTAAGGCAACTGCAGGGGCAGTCCTCAATCCTGGCAAAAAAGCGCGCCCGTGGGCATCCGGGCGCGCTTTTTTAAACCTGGAAACATCAACCAGCATGAGGCTATGCGGGCAACTCCGCGGGCGGATAGAGCAGGAGGAAAAACCACAGGCGGCCAGCCTGTGGTTTTGTATTTTAAAACTCCTTGAAAAACTGGGTGAGATGGGTGAGGCGTTTTTTCAATTCATCACTGGCCGCACTGAGCTGCTGCGTGGTGGCGGAAAACTCCTCGGAAATAGAGCTCATGTCCTGCATCCTGACTTTGATGGTGTCAATGCTTCCCAATTGGGTTTGAATGAGTTTCCTGATCTCATGGAATTTGCCGGCAAAATCATTCATGGTTTGGTTGAGGGAGGACAAGGCCTGCTGCGAGGCGTCGGCCACGCTTTGCACATGCGCCACGGTGTCTTCGTTGACGGCCGAGATGTCCATGGCTTTTTGGGTTTGTTGCATCACGGTCTTAATGATATACGTGACATCCTTGGCCGAGTTGGAGCTTTGTTCGGCCAGTTTGCGCACTTCGTCGGCGACCACGGCAAAACCCCGGCCGTGTTCCCCGGCGCGGGCGGCTTCGATCGCGGCGTTTAAGGCCAAGAGATTGGTTTGTGAGGCGATGCCCTTGATGATTTCGACGAATTTGCCGATTTCATGGCTTGAACCGCTCATGGCTTCGATCAGCGAAATATAGGAATTAAGGGCGTATTTGATTTTCAGCATCAATTCCACCGCCTGGGCGGCTGCCTGGCTGTTTGCGGCGGTTGTTTCCAAGGCCGTGTTGTTTTTGTCGACGGCGGTCGTGATATATTCATCCACATGCAGGAAGGAGGAATGAATGCTGTCGGCCAGGGTGGACATCTCGATAATGCCTTCGCTTTGATGGGCCGCCGCACTGGTGATTTGCTCAATGGAGATCACCAGCTGCGACACCATGTCAAAGGCCTCGGCCACCTCGTTCCGGTTTTCATGAAATTTGGCGTAGTCGCTTTTTGCTTTTTCAGATTGCGATTGATGTTTTTCCAGGTTGATGCGGATGGCGTCGGTGTACTGT
>JAFGIQ010000054.1 GCA_016929575.1 candidate division FCPU426 bacterium | reverse complement strand
CGGTCAGGGCTGCCGTAGGCGTCCTTGTCCTTCCGATAATTTGTCCGGTCAGGGCTGCCGTAGGCGTCCTTGTCCTTCCGATAATTTATCCGGTCAGGGCTGCCGTAGGCGTCCTTTTTCTTCCAGATAATCCATCCAGTCTGGTTGCCTGTTGGCGCCAAGTTATCAATCCCAATTTGGACACTTTTGCTCCTAAATGAAATCAACCTACAGCCCGGGAAGGTCGGAAAGTCTGAATATTTTCGCGCTTTTTTCTAAAAATGCAATCACTTTTTTGCAAATTTTAAAAATCATTGCCGTCTATAATACGCAAATACTGCCGGATATATCCGGCAGTCTGACTGCCTGCCGGCGCAAATGTATCAGTAGTTGCCGTGTTTTTCTCAATCCCCATGTGGTCACTGGTGATTTAAAATGACAATATGAATCCCAAACATCCATTCAGGCAGATGGCTATAAATCTTTTTTCATTGGAAATTAACTTGCATAACACCGAAAGGCGAGAGTAAAATATTCACCGTCCGGCAAGGGGGGTATATTTATAGAAAGGAGCAGGCCAGATGACAGAAGAAAAGCCGATTGGTGACATGACCTTGAATGAGATAAAAAATAATATTAGCAAAGAGGTGAAAAAAACTGCGCGGACCGCAGAACAAACAGTTGCGAAAACCGCTGACAGCGTTAAAAAAACATATAAAAAGGCTGAAAAAGAGTTTAAAAAGACGGCCAAACAGGTGAAACTGCACGGCGCCCTGAGAGTGGCGGATCTGGCCAGAAAGATAGAGAAAAAAGCCAAAGCCATGGCAGCCAGTGAGAGCAAGCAGCGGAAATCAGGCAAAGTAAAAACCGCGAAAGCTCAAAGGCGGATGAAAAAGAAAATATAAGTGTCGTCCCATGAGCGCCATGGTTGCCGATAGGGTTTGGGGGATGTCTTTTTTATAAGGGCTGCGGCCCTGATCAGCAGCGGAGACGTTTTCGCCGCTGATCAGAGCCGGGCAGGACCGTTAAAAGGAAAGGGCATATTCCAGCATCAGGCGCCAACTCCTGTGCTCACGATAGGTCCGGGCCGCATAGTAGTAGGCGAATTCATCCAGAATATTAAAAACTGCCAAGGTCAGACTAAGGTTTTCATATTGTCCACCCACGCTGACATCATAGCGCTTGGTCCAGCGGTATTCATTATAATAATCTCCGCTGGGATTCATGACCGCGCTGGGCATGCGCAGGGAATGGGCGTAGAAATTGAAAAAGAGCAGGTCTTTCCATTTGAGGCCCAATACGGCATTGACCAGGTTGAGGTCCTGTTCAGGATAGGGCATGCCCACCTGGTATATGACCGGCCGCGAGTAATTCACCTTCAGGGAGAGGAAATCCGCAGGATAAAGCGTGCCCTCGAATTCCCCGCCCTTGTAGAAGTATTGGCCAGTGTTCACCCATCTGAAAATAAAGGCGGTTAAAAAAGGATTGCTGAACAAACCGGGCTGCGGCGGCAGCATGGGATTCATCAGGCTTAAATTGGGCGTGTATATATACAATGGCGCTGACTCATAGCCTATTCCTATTTCATCCTTGGTTTCCGCGTAGTAATAACTGGCTTTGGTTTGGAACAGCTGGCCATAGGTATATTCCACATTTACTTCGCTTTGGGAGAGGGTTTCAGGATTAAGCTCTCCGGTTTCAGGATAACTGTGGCGCTCATACAAGGAGGGCTCGCGGAAGGCGGTTCCGTACATGAGTTTCACCTTGAGGCCGTCCAGCGGGGCATAATGAATGCTCCCTTTGGGGCTTACATTGCTGCCGTATTCCGAGTTGTAATCATAGCGTCCTCCCGCCAGCAAGGACAGGTTGTCCAACAACTGATACTCGTCCTGCAGGAAAAAGGCGTAATTGTTATCAGACACAACATCCGCGGTGAGCGCATTATAGTCCACCCGGTCGAGTCTGTAGCTGATGCCGGCAAGAATGTAGTTGTTTTCAGGGAAGGCCAAATCATACTGGACTTCGGCCAGCAATTCGTTCATGGTTCCGCCCAGCTTTACCTGTTCGGAAGGCCCGCTCATCAATTGCAGCAATTCCATATAGGTATCCATGGTCATATAATAGCCGGTGATATTGGCTGGAACAGGATAGGTGTTGCCCATCATATCGCCTATGGCAGTGACGTCCGAGGGGACATCAGCGCCGGATCTGATCTTGATTTGCTCGAGGTTGCCTTGGGTGCCTGGGTAGTATTTATTATAATAGGTGTCCTCCAGATGGACGCTTATTTTGCTTTGCTCATTGACCGTGTAATCATATTTGGTGGTGAGATAGCCGTTGGTTATCCCGTGAACCATAATAGATGTTGGATCATCAGTGAGAAGGGGAGCGTCCATTTTATTGAAACCGCCCTGCACAAACCATTCATCCTTGTACCGCAGGGCTGCAGAAGCGTTTTTACCCAGGAAAAAATTGTGGAGCGGACCGTCATCAGCCTGCATGTTGCCGAATTGCTGCCAGTAGCTGGCATCCACAACATAATCCCAATCCCCGTTTTGGTCTCCATAGGTGGCCATATAATATTGGGAAAGGTCGCCTCCCCGGTTGAGATGACCCACTCCGGCCTTGGTCCTGAGACCCCGGATGTCTTTGCCCTCGTTGGTTATAATATTGATAATCCCGGCAAAGGCATTGGCGCCGTACAGCGCTGCTCCGGGCCCCTTGATGATCTCAATGCGTTTGACATTGGTCAGGGTATTAATGCCGAAATCATTGTCAAACTGTCCCCATTCCGGAATGTTGACCTTGCGGCCGTTGATCAGCAGCAGGATATTGCCGTTTTGAAAGGTGGCGATTCCATGCAGCCGGGTGGTGGGCAGAACACTGGAATAATCAAAATAAGTGCCGGTTACATGAAACAGGACATCTGTCAGGGTCAGGGCTGCCATTTCGCGCACTTCCTCGCCAGTGATGATCGTGATATTGGCGGGAATCTCTGACACGCGCTGCATTCTTTTGGTGGCGGTTGAAATCATGATGTCCGAAAACAGTATCAATTCTGTCATGGGTTCGGCACTCGGCGATGAAGCTGCCGGGGTCGGCATTGCAGCAGGAGGGGGTGTTTCAGCCGCAGGTTGGGCAAGGGCAGGATTCTCGGCTGCTGCCCCTTCCATTACTTCATCCTGGGCTGCGCACCACACGGGGATACATATAAAAATGGCGGCCGCAATAATCGAGAAATGTCCCTGATAACGCATGGTTTTCTGACCCCCTTTCTATTTTTAACCTCTATAAATATTCGGTATATTCTATAAAAAAATTTAGAAAATAAAACACAAATTTATTCTTGGTTTTCCTTTCCCTAAATTATGGAACAAATTGCTCTGCCATCTATTTTGCGGGGGGGGGATATCTTGTCCTTTATGCTGGGATAATACCGGGGCAGCCATTTCGCTCAAGAAGTGGAGATGCTTTGGCCATTATTTGCAAATGGCGATTTTCTGGCAGGCCAGTTTTCGTTCACCCTGCGGAGTCTGCAGCCTGGCGAGCAGGAAGTAAATGCCGGGCGCCCAATCTGAAACATTACAGACTACCATCCTGCTCTCCGGCTCAGACTTTATCCGTCCCACACATTCGCCGGCAGTGTTGTACACCCAAATGGATGCAGCATAGGCGGTTGGATCTTTCCAAATGATATGCAGACAATCACGCGCAGGATTGGGAAAAGCAATCAGCTCCCGGCCGCGCCAATGAATGACCGGTGTGGGTGTGACCGTCGGGGAGACAGTAGAGGTCGGACTGATGGTGCAAGTCAGGGTGATGGTCCGCGTAGGCGAACAGGTCGGGGTAATAGAGGAGGTGGGAGAAACAGTCGGAGAAGGCGTGCAAGTCGGGGTGGGCTCTCCGAGTGCGAGAAATACGCCCTGGGCTGCGGCTGTCTGCCCGGTGCTGTCATACGCCACGACAAACCAGTTGCCTACAGCCGCCGTGCTTACGTCTGCGTCACCGGTGAGTTGTTGTGCGCTGGCCACGTTGACGTTGGTAGCCCAGATGTCCGGCTGGGCGCTTCGCGTCAATTTAACGGCAGTGACGCTTCCGCGGTCATCCGTAAAAAACTGGCCGGATATTTCAAACCCGGAGATGACCCGCGGTATGCTTTGGGCCGGATTCAGGGAAGAGAGCCTGGGCACAGGTCTGGTCATTTTTTGGGCAAAGACATTGTAGGAGTCGCTCCAGGAGCATAAAACATTGCCATGGCCGTCATCGCCGGATTTGAGCAGTAACTGCTGATAGGGGAAACGGTATAAATAAACGGCTGTGCCGCCGGATCCCCACAGAGGCGTGCCGCCGGCGTCGACCCGCTGCATATAGATGTCATAGTGGATGCTTGACCCGCCCCCGCGCTGTCCGTCCATCCAGGCCAGGCAGGCTCCGCCCGCATGGTCCGGAATACAGGAGGGGAAGGATTGCTGATAATTTTCATTGCAAACGGCCATGCCCGAGGAGGGGGAAAACAGCAGGAACCCGGTGCCATCCAGGCGCTGGACATAGACATCAGAGCCTGTGCCTGTGCCGCGGTCGTCAGACCAGAAGACATAGGCCCCGCCCGCATCATCGGAGGCCATGCTCACCCTGCCAGAGACATCCGTCAGGGTAAAAACCAGCACACCATTGCCAGCAAACAGGGTATTGCCGCTGCTGTCCACGCGTTGGGCGAAATAGTCATTGGCGCCGTTGCGGTCGTCGCTCCAAAGCAGCAACGCTCCTCCGGAACCGTCCGGGACCGCCAGCGGCGCTCCCTGGGTTCCGGTTTCCCGGCAGATGGGGATGCCGTCCAGGGCCCAAAGAGGATTTCCATCCTCATCAAGATACTGGCCGTAGACGTCCCCTCCGGAATATCCTTCATGGCGTTTGTCTTTCCAAAAGATCATGATGGCAGTACCGCTGGGCACAATGACGGGGAATTGCTGCACGTTTGTCGCCTGGCAGACCGGAAGCCCGTCTGTTGTCCACTCCGGAGCGCCGGTGGATCCATTCAGGCGTTGCAGGTAAATGTCCTCGTCAGTGGTGGATGAATTGCGGTTGTCCGACCAGGTAATAAAGGCGCCATTTCCAGGCGCAGACGCTGCTTTGGGATCGCTCTGGGTGTCGGCTGCAGTGCAGACGGGAGCGCCGTCTGCCAGCCAGAGCATGGAACCAGTGGCATCCACCCGCTGGCTATAAATGTCGTCCTGCCCGCTGCGACTGTCCACCCAGCAGGCAATCATGCCGCCGGTCTGGTCGCTGACGGCT
>JAFGIQ010000053.1 GCA_016929575.1 candidate division FCPU426 bacterium | reverse complement strand
TTTGATTATACTCGCACTGGGATTTACTTCCAAATCATTTGCTGCTGAACCAACGCCGCGGGACCCATCGGAACGCGCACTCACGGCCGGGGATCCGGCGCCGGATTTTGCCTTGCCCGATGCACAAGGCCGGGCAGTGAAGCTCGCGGATTTCCGCGGGAAACATGTCATCCTTTATTTTTATCCGAAAGACAACACTCCGGGCTGCACCCAGCAGGCCTGTGATTTCCGGGATCAGGGAAAAAATTTTCAGGAGCTGGAGGCGGTGATCATCGGCATTTCCCGCGATTCCAGCCAGAGCCATGCGGGCTTTGCGGCCAAGCACGGACTGCCTTTTTTGCTGCTCGCAGACACCGAGGGCAAAGTCGTGCGCGCATACGGCGTGTGGAAGCCCAACTTCCTGTTGGGCGCAGTGGGTTTGGGGATCGAAAGAACCACCTTTCTCATTGACCCGGAGGGAAAAATCGCGCGTGTCTATCCCAAGGTGAAAGTGGCCGGGCATGTGGAACAAGTGCTCGAGGATCTGCGGGCAATGGGTACGTTGCCCAAATAGGATGCCGGACAAAGTGGCACAAGTGGTATTGACTTTATGATAATTTGAATTTGTTTGATTTGAAAATTGTTTAGGATTTAGATATTAGGATTTCGGATTTAGAAAAGAGGGACGCCTGCGGCAGCGCCTGATTTGTCCCTATTCCCGCCTGAAAACATTTTTTAAATTCCAGGTTCTCACTTCCCTTTTCCGGCCGCGCTTGCTGATGGTGTCCTGGCCATAGCCCACCTGCAGCGTGTGGGGATTGACAAACGACCAGATTTCCTTTTCCAATTCCGTATAATGCCTTTCCGGCGCTTCCCAGGGGCCCATCAGGTCCGCGGCTTCGGGGTATTCCAGATCTTCCTGGCTTAAGGGCGGAGGCGCGGGCGCATCGCCAAGCAGGAGCAGCTGATCCTGTTCGAGATCGAGCGCATACAGCCGGTATTGGTCTTCTCCGGCCGGAGCGCCGACCAAAACCAGGTAGGTTCCCTCCGGGCTGTATAGCGAAGCCGCGGCCTGAAACCGCTTGCGGGCAAACACCGAGTCTGTGAACCGCGGCCGGTTTTCTTCAAGATACACCAGCCCCCGCAGGGTAACCTTGACACCGTGCTCGTTTTGGGAAACCAGCACATAGCGCCGGGTGCGCGGATTGTACCCCAGGCATTCCCACAGTTCCGTAAAGGTTTCCTTGAGCAGCACCTTTTTCCCGTTCCGGCTCCGCAGCACCAGCATGGTCCTTCCCAGAGCCACATCATGCCTGGCAAATTTTGCCTGCACTTGAATGCATTCCAGCCGGGAGGCGCTGCCAAGGAAGTCCGATTGGCGGGTGCGCGTGCCGCCGGCAGGCAGGTACGGCAGCAGGGTGCCTTTGGAATAAATAGTGGCTGTATGTGATTCAGGCCACTCCCTGGCCTGGGTGTTGAGCGGGGAGAGCAAACAGAGAGCCGCAGACACGGCCAGGACAGCTTTTAGGATAAGGGATTCAGGATGCATAGGCAAGTTCCTCCGCTGATCACCATGACCCCGGTTGTGCCGGGGCTTCATTCTCGCCTGTTTTTATCAATTGCGCAACCCCATCCATGATGAATTGTTGTGATTAGGTGCCGTAGTTAGAATAATAGAATAAAATCTGCTCAATCGAATAATCTAACTACGGCACCAATCGGGCACCAATCAACGGCACCAATCAGGCACCAATCGCCGTGAACAAGGCGGATAGCCATATGCGAGTAAATTTGACTATGATCAAAATCGCCCGCGAATATATTTGACCGTAGGCAAATAAAGTAGTAAGCTGAGACACCATGAAAAGATACCTTGAGAAACAAATCCGGAAGGATTTGCGGAAAAAAATGGTTTTTCTCGGCGGTCCGCGCCAGGTGGGGAAGACTACGCTTTCCCTGCAGGTGGCCGGCAGCCGCAAGGGATATTTGAACTGGGACGTGGACGAGCACCGGGAAGCCATACTTAAAAAAGAGCTTCCACCTGCGCCGCTGCTTGTTTTCGACGAGTTGCACAAATTCCGTTCCTGGCGCAATTACCTGAAAGGCTTGTACGATCTGCGCCGGAAAGACCTCGGCATCCTGGTAACCGGCAGCGCGCGTCTGGATTATTACCGTTTCGGCGGGGATTCCCTGCAAGGCCGCTATCATTTTTTACGCTTGCATCCCTTGTCAGCAGCGGAATTGAAAATCCAAACCGCAAAGGACCTGCAGGTCCTGCTGGAATTGGGGGGATTTCCGGAGCCTTTTTTGGGCGGGTCCAAAATCGAAGCCAAACGCTGGTCCAGGGAATACCGGACCCGGCTGTTGCGGGATGATTTGGCATCCCTGGAGCACATACAGGACCTCGGCAAACTGGAACTGCTGGTGTTGCGCCTGCCGGATCTGGTGGCAAGTCCGTTGTCGCTTAATGCGTTGCGCGAGGATTTGCAGGTCAGCCACAGGACCCTGAGCCATTGGATGGATGTTTTGGAACGCCTGTATGCCGTATTCAGGATCATGCCTTTCGGCGCCCCGAAAATACGCGCCGTGAAAAAAGAGCGCAAGCATTATCACTATGACTGGACCTTGGTCCAGGATCCGGCCAAGCGCTTTGAAAACATGGTGGCTGCGCACTTGTGGAAATGGACCCATTTCCTGGAAGACACGGAAGGGCGGGACATGGAATTGCGCTATTTCAGGGATGTGGACGGACGCGAGGTCGATTTCGTGGTCATGGAGGACGGAAAACCTGTCCTGTTCGTGGAATGCAAATGGTCCGACGATGGGATCAGCAGGCCATTGCGGTATTTAAACGCCCGTTTTCCATATGTGCCTGCCTGGCAAATCCACGCCGCGGGTAAAAAGGATTACCAAGCTCCGGAAAAAATCCGGGTTGCTCCTGCCCAGGTATTGTTGCGCACGCTGGTGTAAAACCCCCCAAGAATTAGGTGCCGTAGTTAGAATAATAGAATAAAATCTGCTCAATCTAATAATCTAACTACGGCACCAATCCCCAATCCCGCGGAATTGGGTTTATCGCCGATTGCCAAAGATGGTAGAATAGGAACGACCGGGGCATGATAAAAAACAAGACCCGGCCCACATACCCGTACCATTATTTTGGCAGGGAAAAAACCTTGGGGGCATGCCATGAAATCCTTGACACCGGCTTTGATCGCCATTGTCTTGCTGGCAACAGCGGTATGGGCGGGATATTATTTGCTTTTCCCGGATTATCCCCTCACTGCCAAAGAAACGCTCTTGATTGTATTCCTGAGCGCCATGGCCGTTTATTTGTGCAAATGGATTTATGGGAAATTAAAACACCGGAGCACACGATGACCAAAACACCTTTCCCCACGGTTTGTGCACTAGCGCTTTTACTGGCAGGGGGCTGCGCCACCATGCCCATCAAAGGCGTTCAGGAGACAGGCACGGATTATCTGGTTGGCACGCAGGAGCAAGCACCGGGATACGGATTGTACAGTTATGTGCTGTTTGTATCCCCGCCGACTGAACAAAACCAGGAGCGCTATCTCAAAACCATCCGGACTTTTCTGGATTGGCCCAAGGCCGGCGAGGCAGAGCCGTACTTTAAACCCGCGCGGCTGAATTTGACGGCCTTGCCGGTGAAGGACATGCCGCCCGAGCAGACCACGGCGGAAGAGGTGCTGGCAATATACAATTACCCCAGAGCACAGGCCATGTTGAAGTGTTTGCCTGAACA
Organism: candidate division FCPU426 bacterium; assembly: GCA_016929575.1. GTDB lineage: Bacteria > Oederibacteriota > JAAXVQ01 > JAAXVQ01 > JAUVAV01 > JAFGIQ01. The sequence continues at coordinate 25,892 of JAFGIQ010000053.1, read as the reverse complement.
AACCTGGCAAGCCAGCGGGCCTTTTTTAGTCTCCGTGTGCCAGCCCCTGCGCGTCGGGGATATATATGAGGAGCATTATTTGTTCCAGGATCTCAGCCGCGTGCCGCCGGACCTTATCCGCTTGTGGATGGATGATTTTAAAAAGCAGGTTGCCAAACCGCGTTTTTGGGAAACAGACGCTTTGCGGGAAACAGCCAAAGCCCTGCGCACGGCTGTGGCCATCGCAGCCCAAGGATTGCCCGATGTGCTGGCCGGATTGCAGGCCTGGATCAAGGTGGCGCAAAAGGGGGAATGATATCAGGGGGCGCACGGTGGCCCCGCTTTTAAGGGAAATTACTCTCGCTTTCCTGCGGCTTTCTTGAGATCCTGAAAAGCCGCCTCTACAGACTCCCAGTGTTTGTTCAGATCCTCACGATAGGCATTCCAGGTTTCCCAAGTCTGATTGCGGGCAGCCTGTAATTTCGAGCGGAACGATTCCTGTGTTTTTTCGAATACTTCGCTGGCAGCCAGCCATTTGTCTTGGGCGTCATCAGCAAGCCTCAAGCCTTGACCCTGAAGCATTTCCAAACGCATTTCCAAGTCCTGCAGACGCGCTTGCATATCAGCCTCGAAGACCCTCACTTTTTCCGAAAATTGGGCTGCTGAAGGCTGTTTGGTTTGCGTATTGGATACGCACCCGACGCACAGCGACATCAGTCCACAGAGCACAAGAGATACTGCCAGCGGTTTTGATTTTATCATGCCAGGGCACCCCATGTTCACTAGGATGGAAAATCAATCATGTGTCATATAATATCCACATTTATGGCAAATAGTCCACTGGTAAAGCGATGACGTGAATGAGCGGGGTTGGAGCGAGGTGGTCAGATTAAGGAAGCTGATAAAAAGATGAAATTAGGGGAAGGGATACAGGATCTTATATATAACATGTGGTCTGGTGCAAATATCTTTCTGGAGGTCAACCATGTTTTTCATATTCGGCTGGGGAAATCGGGAGCAAGAGGATGTGGGGCCGACTTTTCGCATCAAATGCCCCAACTGCGACAAGACGGAATTTTGGCATTTAATCCAGGTGAAAAATTATTTTACCCTGTTTTTCATTCCGGTTTTTCCCTATGAAACCAAAAACCTGATCATGTGTCCTGTCTGCACCAATGCCATTGAGGTGCATGAGCCGCTGACCCAGAAAATACAGGCGGTGGCGGACATTCACAGGCAATTTGCCGGAGAAAAAATCACGGAATTTGAATACAAAGTGAAAATGGAAAACAAGTATGAGCCTGCGTACAACGAATTCATGCAGTATGTGGAAGGGATAAATAAAAACGCCGGCAACAGCATTCTCTGCCCGTTTTGCGGCAAAGTCGCGCATACGGACAAGGGCGGCTTGTTCATCGACAAATCCTGCGTCAAATGCGGCAAGGAGCTTCCGGGCCCGGTGATCATGCAGGTGAAAATGGCGTTTCCCGGGAAATGGCAGGAATGATGTGCAGGGCAGGGACCCGGCTATTTGCTCAACTGCCCGGCTCTCTAACCTGGTAGAAAACCAGGCCGCCGGCAATAAAAAGCAGGGCCAGGGAGAGAATGGACAGGCGGGAGGACAGGGAGCTCCCGAGCCCCAGGGCGTGCAGCCCCACGGCGGCTCCTCCGATCAGCACCGGCCCCAGGATGGCCGCGAATTTGCCCACCAGGTTAAAAAAGCCGAAATACTCCGCTGATTTTTCGGGAGGAATGAGCCGGGCGTAAAAGGAGCGGCTGAGGGCCTGGATGCCGCCCTGGACCAGGCCGATGGAAATGGCCAGGAGGTAAAACTCGTTTTTGCTTTTTAAAAAGGCGCCCCACAAGGTGACGCACAAGTACACGCCCAGGCAGATAAAAATGACGCGCCGGGCGTCCAGGCGCTGCGCCAGCACACCGAAGGCCAGGGCTGAAGGAAAGCCCACGAACTGGGTGAGCAGCAGGGCCATGACCAAATCTGCGGAAGCCAGGCCCAGGGAAAGGCCGTAATCCACGGCCATGCGGATCATGGTGTAGACGCCGTCAATATAAAACCAATAAGCCAGCAGAAAGAGAAAAATTGTTTTGGCCCCGCGCAGTTCTTGGAACGTGCGGAGCAGTTGCGCCCATCCGCGGCGGAGGGCATTGCCGCTGGCGGCAGGAGGGGGCTGCGGCGGTTCCTGCACAAACAAAAACACGGGAACGGAAAAAATCGCCCACCACACGGCGACGGTCAAAAAAGAAACCCGGATAGCTGCCGCAGCATCCGGCAAGCCGAAAAAGGCGGGTTTGAGGGTCATGGCCACGTTGACGGCAAACAGCAGCCCGCCCCCGAGGTAGCCCAAAGCATAGCCGAAGGCGGAGACAAAATCAAAGCGGCGCGGGGAAGCCACGCTGGGCAAAAGCGCGTCATAGAAGATGTTAGCGCCGGAAAAGCCCAAGGTGGCGGCGATATAAAATAAAACGGCGTATGTCCACTGGCCGCGGGAAATCCAGTACAGGCCGGTGCACATGACCACGCCCAGAAAGGCAAAGGCGGCCAGGAATTTTTTGCGCGCGCCGCCTTGATCCGCGATGGCGCCGAGTATAGGCGCGGCCAGGGCCACAAGCATGCCGGCCGAGGCATTGGCCAATCCCAGGCGCGCGCTGCTGAGGGTCGGATCAACGCCGAGGCTCCAGTATTGTTTGAAAAAAACGGGAAAAAACCCGGCCATGATGGTTGTGCTGAAGGCCGAATTCGCCCAATCATACAAGCCCCAGCTGAGGACGGCTTTGCGTGTGTCAAGGGACATCAGGACTCCTTTTTGGCGGCGAGCGTCATGGGCGCCATCCGGCGCAGCAGGCACAGGGGCGGAAGCGAGCGGCAAAACCGGGCCCGGGCAAAAACATTCAGCCCGGGCCCGGTTTTGCCCGGAGACGGAATTATTTTTTCCTGTCTTTATACAGGTCTTTCATTTTTTTAAGCTGGCTGGAGGAAAGCGAGCCTTTGAGTTTGGCCAGGGACTCGACCACATACCTGGTCTTGGCTTTTTTCAAATCATATTTTTTGTCCACCAACTGGTTGACGCCGGCCACGTCAATTGCGTCTTCCTGCAGTTTGGATTTTATGTCCGTGGCCACCACGTCAATGTCAGCCTGCCGGGTGATCAGGGATTTTTCCACGGCGATCTTCAGGTCTTTGATGTCCTGCGCCTGTTTGTCAGACAACCCCAAAACCTGGCTGTTGCTTAAAATAAGCTGGGTTTTGTGGAAAAACTTTTCTTCCATATTCATTTCCTTTTTACCTTTTGAGCACTGGCAACCCTTGCCGGCCAGGGCTGCGGACTGGGTCAACATCACGCCGCCCACCAGCAGCGCTGCGATACACATGTATTTGTTTTTCATGTTTTTAAGCCTCCTTGTTTGCATCGTCTTCATTTTACTATTTTGTCTCCCCCCTTTGCCAGAAGATGGGATGTGGCCGGCAAACCGCACCTGCCGCTGTTTCTAAAATATAGCCAAGACAGGATGAAAAGGCAAGCGGTATATGTGGAAGGGGCGAAGCCGACTGCGCCCAAGCAGGCAGTCACAATAGGCAAGGAGAGGGGGTCAGGGACAATAAAAAGACCAGGCGGGGATTTTTAATAAGGTATTGTAAAAGCATTTCGTGAACAGCGGGCATAGGCAAAAATGAAATGGGCGTATAATTAATAAGGAATGCATTTTATATTTTAACATGACATTTTAAATACTGAAATATATAATAGTGAAGAAAAGCCATGTGCCTGCTGGAGATGTCATGGCGGGCCGCATGTTTTTCATTATGCTCCCACGCCACATGGATGGAGACAAGCTTTGGCCCGGAATCCCAAGTATCCCTTGGCCGGGGAATATGTCGCCAAAGCCCGGAAACAGCCCGGCGGCCACAGCACCGAAAGCGCGGCCATCGATAAAAACAAACTCGCCCAAAGCGAGGATTGATACACACTAAGGATTGCTCAAATACCGCCAGCAGCAGTATCGCGCCTCCCGCGACTTGTGGGAGCAGGCGGTCCGCATCAATCCCAACCACCAGGAAGCCGTGCGCGGCCTGGAACGGATTCAAAAAGTAGGGGGCGGCTATCCCACGCAAGCTGGAGGCGTATTATGGGCGATGAAATCATCATTTCGCAAAACACCATGGGGAATGTGGAAGTGGTAAAAATCAAAGGCTTCATGAGCATTTCCAACTACATGCAGTTTGAAAGCATCCTCAACCAGCTTATCCAGAAAGGGTCCATCAAGATCATCCTGGATTTAAGCGAACTGGATTACATCTCCTCGGCCGGTTTGGGCGTCATCCTGGGCAGCATCAAGGAGACCCAAAAGCTGGGCGGAGACATCAAGGTCGGCGGGTGCTCCCAGGAAGTCAGGAACATCCTGGATGTTTTCGGCTTCACCCAGGTTTTCACGGTCTCGGCCACGCCGGCGGCCGCCAAAGTGCTGTTCGGGAAAACCTAACATGGCAAAAAAAGCGCACCCTACTCCGGAGTTCAAGCGGGGGCCCGGCCTGTCCATCAAATTTTCCCTGGCCATGGTCTTTGTCATCGTGATCGTCATGTGTTCCGTGATGCTGGTCATCTCCACCCTGGTGCGCGACACCCTCCTGGAACAGATGCGCATCAAAGGCATGGCCGTGGCGCGCGGCCTGGCAAATAATGCGGCCGAAGCCCTGGTGACCATGGACCGGCTGCTGCTGGCCGAACTGGTGGATAAGGCCGCCAAGCAAGAGTCCAGCATCCGCCTGGCCGCGGTGGTGGACGGCCAGGGTGTCATTTTATCCCACACGGATTATAAAAAAGAAGGCGCGCGCTACAGGCGACCCCGGCCGCAGACACAGGAACTCAACCAGGAGGGGAATGTATACCGCTATTCCCTCGACAACGTGGAGAGCATGGAATTTTCCGTCCCCATCACCCTCAGCCACAAAACCGGGCGGGTGGCCAAGCGTCTGGGCAGCGCGCATGTGGTCTATCTGCTTTCCCCCATTAAGGAAGCAGTGGCCAAAACCCTGGAATACATCATGATCATTACCGCCTGCGGCATCGGCCTGGCCATGGTGATGGCGGTTTTTTTGGTCGGCCGCATCACCAAACCCATCCGGCGGCTGGCGCAAGCCACCGAGCAGGTCGGCCGGGGCAACCTGGATCTGCGCATCCCCCTGACCCGCCGGGATGAACTGGGGCAATTGGCCATGGATTTCAACCACATGGCCGCCAACCTGAAAAAAGCCCAGGCCGAGATGATCATCAAGGAGAGGCTGCAGCACGAAATGAAACTGGCCCGCGAGATCCAGGCCATTTTAGTCCCCCAAAACGCGCCGCAGGTCAGCGGCTATTCCATCGGCATGTTGTACCGGAGCGCCGAGGAAGTCGGCGGGGATTATATCGATTTCATGGATATGGGCAAAGGCGTCTGGGGCATGGCCGTGGCGGATATTTCCGGCAAGGGCCTGCCCGGAGGCCTGGTGATGGCGCAGACGCGATCCACCCTGCGGGCCGTGGCTGAAAAAGACCCCTCGCCGGTTTCGGTCCTCGCCCACACCAACCGCAAGCTGTGCCCGGAGCTCAGGCCCAATATGTTTGTCACCATTTCCTATATGATCCTGGAAGCCCCCAAGCACCGCGTGACCATTGCCCGCGCCGGGCATCCGGCCGCCCTGATCTACCGGCTGAAGGGCCGGAGGTGCGAATTAAGCCTGACCTCGGGGGTTGCCATCGGCATTACCGGGCCGGATATGTTTGAAAACCTGCTGCTGGACAAAACCATCAGCCTGGAGCGGGGGGACATCATGCTCCTGTATACGGACGGCGTGGATGAGTCCTGCAATGCGCAAAGACAGCTGTTTGGCACCAAAAGGATCGTCGACTGCCTGGAAGCCTGCGCCCACCTCAAAGCCGACCAGATCGTGCTCAAGATCGACCAGGCGGTCAATGCCTTCATCCAGGAGGCCCCGCAGCACGACGACATGTCCATCATTGTCATCAAACGAGAACAAGTGTGAAGGGCCGGGAAAACAGGCATGCCGCCGCAGCCCGGTTTCCTCGAAGAACCGGAAGCGCTGAAAAGGCAGTATCCCGATTTTAGAGGAGCTCGGCCGGGAGGGGAGCGCCCGCCGGCAGCGCATGTGCCAGGCAGCCAGGGAATATGCGGAGCGGCTGCGGCCGGAAATGGCCTGGCGGCCGCGCCCGGGCAGAAATTTTCGGGGAAAATGCCGCCGAGGCCGACAAACACCCATAGCAGTATGGCTGTGGTTTTTATTTGACCACGGAAACCTTCAGCTTTTCCACTTCGCTGCCGCCAAAGAATATTCTGGCAAAGTAGATCCCCGGACCCATCTGTTCACAATTCCAGACAAGGCTTTTATTCCCGCCTGCGTCCAGTTCAGCCTCCAGGCTGGATGCCAGCTCGCCCGCGATGTTGTATATCAATACCCGGACCGTTGTCGGGGATTCCAGCTGAAAAAAGAAACGCATCTCTTGCCTCGCGGGGTTAGGACAGGCCAGGCATTTTCTGCCCAAGAGGATGCCGGCGGCGCTCTCCGGGCTTGCGGTCGCAGAAAGGGTGACGGTCGGGGTGACGGTCGGGGTGTGCGTGCAGGTTGGCGTCGGCGGCGCATAGGACACGATGTCAAAAACATAGATCCCCGCCCCCTCGGATGTTCCGCCGGCGTATAATCCCCGCGCCCGAAAATCCGTGGGCCTGCCCAGGGCATTGCAAAAATCAATTTCCGCCGGCGCGTTTTTGTTGCGCACGTCGACGATTTTGAAATTGTACGGCATGTTTGCAATATAGGCATAATCCCCGTACACCTGTACGGTCTGACCAACGGATGAGGTGGCATACTGTCCCAACGCCAAGGGGCTGGCAGGATTGCTTACATCCACCACGCGGAAAACCCCCCAAGATTCCAGAAGATAGGCAATGCCGTCTTTTACATCCACGTTGTAAACATGGTCGTAGACAGGGGGAAAGGTGCTTTCTATAACCGGCGAGGCGGGATCCGTGATATTCAAGATAAGAAGATTGTCATAATCCGCGATATAGGCCCAGTCATTTTCCAAGGCCAGCCCGCGGGGAGAGTCCGGATATACAGGCGTGTTGTAGCTTCCCCGGTAAGACAACCGGGGAATATCAAAAAAGATCAAATCCGTGGAAGTGGTCCAGGGGGTCACGGCGCAAGCCAGGTTTTGAGTCACCGCCAGCAGGCTGAATTGCATGGAAGACCCGGTGCTGGCAAGCAGGTGGGGGCTGGCAGGGTCTGTAATGCTGAATTGGAGCAAGCCGTCCAGTTGGGTGGCAACATACAGTCTGTTGCCGGAAATGGCAATGTCCCGGCCCAATAGAAAGCCGCTGTAGTTGTAGACTTCAAGCGGATGGGTGGGATCCGCAAAGTCGATCACATGCAACCCCGTGTATAAATCCACGACATACATATAGTGGCCGCATATTTCAAGCGCCTGGGGCGATCCGGGGGAGGAATAATTTCCCGCTTCCGCAGGATTGTTTTTATCGTCTATATCAATAACACGCAAACCCCGGGAATAATCCGCCACATAGGCATGGCTGCTGTTCACCCGGACCGCCTTGGCCAAACCCGGCGTGTCGTATGCTCCCAAAAGCACGGGCTGGCTGGGATTGGCAATATCCACTATCCTCAGTCCATGTAAATCTTGGGCCACATACAGATAATTGCCGGCCACATCCACACCCAGGGTATACACCCCGCTTCCCATGTAAGCATAAGCGGTCAAACTTGGGCTGGCCGGAGAAGAAAGGTCAAATACGGCAACGCCCTCCTGATAATCGGCCACGTAGGCAAAATTGCCGTCAAGCGCAATGTCAAACGCATACCCCGGGGTATCATGAAAGGCAATTTCATTGGGTGCGGACGGGGTGGAGACATCAATGATACGCAGGCCATCATCACCATCAGCGACAAAGGCAGTGCTGTCCTTGACCGCCACCGCGCGGGCGGTTCCGGTCAAATACTGATACCCCACCTGACCCGGGGACGCGGGATTTGATATGTCAATAATCCGCAGCCCGTTTTCGCCGTCAGCCACATAGGCAAAATTGCCGTCAACCGCCACGCTTTGGGCAGAGGTTGGTTGAAGAGTAACGCCCGCCTGCTGCGGCAGATTGGGATCGGATATGTCGACAACACACAAGCCGCCGGAATTGCAGGCCAGATAGGCGTAATCCCCCTGTAGCGCAACGCCGTAAGCAGCATAGCCCGGCGGTTCAAAATAGGAGACAGGCACAGGATGCAAAGGGTCGGATATATCCATGATGACAAAAATGCCTTCGGCCGCGACGTAGGCGTACGTGCCCTGGATTTCCACCTCGCGCGGCAGTCCGCAAATTAAATACCCGCAGGGCTGCAATGCGGATAAAACGCAAGGGTTGTATAACATAGAAAGCAGAAAGAGGACGAACGTGATGATATGCGGGAACGGTGGACGCACAGCTGTCTTCTCCATAGTTGAATAGGCTGCATATAGTATATCAGAAAAACCAGCATAAAAGAAACGGCGAGACGGCGGGGGCAAAGAACAGGCAGGACGTGTAAAAAATATTTGTGACCCGGCCCGCGCAGCCGGGGCAGCCTGGGTGCCTACTGGCGCCAATTGATCAATAGTTCTCGTGGCTTTCTCAATCCCAATTTGGTTTTCTCTTGCCGCCTGTAACCTTTTCACCGCCTGATTCGTATTATTTCATAGAAGGGAAAAAAGATGGTTATTCCCGACAATATATAAGAAAATGGGCGGACCGCATGATACTTGAGGATATCATGAAAATCACCGACCTCTTCAAACCTGCTCCGGCAGCTGCCGACAGCCTGGAACTCCGGTTCGCCCGGGGGGACATGGATGCCATGGAAGAAATCATGCGCATCCATCACAACAGCATCTACCAGCTGGGCTTGCGCCTTTTCGCCTCCCGCGACCTGGCCGCTGATTTTTATCAGGATGTTTTCATCAGAATCTATGAGAAGCGGCATCACTACCGTCCCGACCGGCCGCTCAAGCCCTGGCTTTACCAGGTGGCCTTGAACCTCGGCCGCGACCGCCTGCGCCGGAAAAGGGAAATCAGCCTGGAAGAGGCCAGCTGTCCGGAACCGGCGGAAATGCCGCGCATGGAAGAAGAGGCCATTGCGGCCGAACTCAAGCAAAAAGTGTGGGGCGTCATGGAGAGCCTAAGCCCCATTTACCGCGAAACCCTGGCCCTGCGCTTTTCCTCGGACATGAGCATGCAGGAAATCGCGGATGCTTTGGGGATCAGCCTGTCGGCAGCCAAAGTGAGGCTGTGCAGGGGCTTGAAAAGTTTTGAAGATGCTTTTCGCGCCCAGGGAGGTGAAATGTATGTCCTGTGAATATTGCAAAGACAAATTGGAGGCCTATGTCCTGGGCCTGCTGGAGGAAGAAAGCAAAACCCGCGTGGCCGAACATATCAGCACCTGCGCCGCCTGCCGGGCCAAAATGGTGCTGCATCAGCGCGCGGCCTTGCTTTTGGACCGGGCCTTCCAGGAAAAGCCGGCAGCAAGTCTTAGGCAAAAAACCCTGCGCAGGCTGGACGGGGAGAAAAAGCACGGCACCTCCTGGCTGCTGTGGGGCGCGCCTGCCCTGGCCGGGGCAGCGGCGCTCATAATCATGATAATGCTGTCTCCCTGGGAGACCGTACAACTGGCAAGGAAACGCCCGGCCGCGTCCCGCGTGCATTGGCAGGCAGTACTGCACACCCAGGCCCAGGAAGCGCCGGCCTACAGCATCCGGGAATCCGGGTCTGGCGGCGGTCAGGGCCAGGCGGCTTTGGTCTTGGCGCAGGACGCAGACACAGGGCCTGCCCGGCCCCGGGCAGAGGCCAAGCGCCGGGCGCTGCTGATGCAGACGCCGATGGATGAGCTGGATATGGAATTGACCAATCCGATCAACGATCGATCGATATATGAGGATTTGGGCGTGGCAACAGAAGTCGCGAAGCTGTTGCTGTAGATCCCGCAAAAGAGGAAGGAGGGATGGCAATGAAAAAAGCAGTGGGTGTTTTAACCATCAGTTTGTTTTTACTGGCAGCCGGCGCTTCCTGGGCCCTGCTTGACACGGAGGAACAGGCCAAAATCAATGCCCTGGCCGAAACCCTCAAGCTGGATGACGGGCAGAAGGCCAAGCTTGCCCTGGAACGCGAGGCCAGCAAAAAGGAATTGCTGCGGCTGGAGAAAAAGTGGCAAAGCCTGCATGATCAGCTGCGCCGGGAAATCAGGAAGGAAAAACCGGATCCAGAACAAACCAAGCGCTTGACCGCGGAGATCGGGAAAGTACGCGGGGAGATCCTGGACCTGCGGACCAATTCCCTCATCTACTTGAAGTCGATTTTGAAGGCAGAGCAAAAAAGCATCCTGGAAGAAGGCCGGCCCGCGGATGCGGGCGCTGCGCCGGAAAAACAAGGAGGAAAGCCATGAAGCCCGTGAAAAAATTTGTAATCCATTTGTTGTATCTGGCCGGCATCAGCCTGGTGCTGCCGCTGCTGGGGACAGCCGAAACCGCCATCGTTCCCGAGCAGTCCACGGACAAGACCCTGTCGCCGTTTTTTTTCGTGCAAAGCGACGATCCGGCGGTGGATAAACTGCCCCTCAAATCCACGCGCGCGGATGTCGTCATTTCCGGTGTGATTGCGGATGTGGAAGTCACACAAGTGTATAAAAACGAGGGCAAAAACACCCTGGAGGCGATTTACATTTTTCCGGGATCCTCGCGCTCGGCGGTGTATGCCATGCGCATGACCATCGGCGAGAGAACGATTGAAGCGACGATCCAGGAACGCCAGCAGGCCCGGGAAACCTATGAGCAGGCGCTGGCGGAGGGCAAGACCGCCTCGCTGCTGGAGCAGCAGCGGCCCAATGTTTTTCAGATGAACGTGGGCAACATCCTGCCGGGGGACGAGATCAAGGTGAAGCTCAATTACACCGAGCTTTTAGTGCCCGAGGACGCAACGTATGAATTTGCGTATCCCACGGTGGTGGGGCCGCGCTATTCCAACCAGACCGAGGAAACCGCCGGCCAGCAGGACAAATGGGTGGCCAATCCCTACCTGCGCGCGGGACAGGACGCGCCTTTTACCTTTGCCTTTGCGCTCACCTTGAACAGCGGCCTGCCGATTGCCAGGCTGACTTCCCCCAGCCATGACATCGACGTGGAATACACCGGCAAAAACACGGCCCAGGTCGGATTGCGGGAAAGCAACAAGACCAACAACCGGGACGTGGTCATCCGCTACAGCCTGGCCGGGGATAAAATCGAGAGCGGCCTTTTAATGAACATCGATAAAAAAGAGGATTTTTTCCTGCTCATGCTGGAACCGCCCGGGCGCGTGGCCAGCGGCATGATTGTGCCGCGGGAGTACATTTTCATCATCGATGTTTCCGGATCCATGCACGGATTTCCGCTGGAGGTCACCAAAGCCCTGATGCAGGACCTGCTCGGCAACCTGCGGCCGAACGATTTTTTCAATGTCATGCTTTTTTCGGGCGACAATTCCGTGCTGGCTGAAAAGTCCCTGCCGGCCACACGGGCCAATCTGCAGCAGGCGATTGCCCTTGTGAACAGGCAGCAGGGCGGCGGCGGCACCGAGCTCATGCCGGCCCTGCAAAGGGCCATGTCCCTGCCGCGGGCGGAAGAGAATGTGTCCCGGAGCATGATTATCGTGACCGACGGCTATGTGACCGTGGAAAAAGACGCCTTTGAATATATCGGCAAAAATTTGAACAAAGGCAATGTGTTTTCCTTCGGCATCGGCTCGGGGGTGAACCGGTTTTTAATTGAAGGGCTGGCCCGCGCAGGGATGGGCGAACCCTTCGTCATCCTCAACCAGGAAGAAGCGCAGGGAAAAGCCAAGAAGTTCAGGGAGTACATCGAGTCGCCCATCCTGACGGACATTACAATCACCTTCAACGGCCTGAAAGTGAGCGACGTGGAACCCGCCGCCATCCCCGATCTTTTCGCCAAAAAACCGGTGGTGGTGTTCGGCAAATACCACGGCACGCCCAGAGGCACGATCGTGGTCTCCGGCAAGGCGGCCGGCAAAACGTACAAGCAGGAGATCCGGGTCAGCGAGGGCGAGATCAGCACCCAAAACAAAGCCCTGCGCTATCTTTGGGCCAGGCACCGGATCATACGACTGGCGGACATGGTCAAACTGTCCCCGGATGACAAGCAGATAAAAGAGGTGACACAACTCGGCCTGGACTACAACCTCCTGACCGACTACACTTCCTTTGTCGCCGTGGACACGGAAAAACGCACTGCCGGGAAACCCAAGTCCACGGTCAAGCAACCCCTGCCCCTGCCGCAAGGCGTGTCTGATTATGCGGTGGGCGGAAAAATGTCGGCTGCCGCCGGTTACTCACCCGCCAGTCCCGCGCCCATGCGCCACGGGCTCATGAAGCGGGAGTCCATGGCCAAACAATACCAGCCCCTGGGCGGAAAGCTGGCGGACACCGCAGCCGAGCCGGCAGAGAAAGAAGCAGAGGAAAGGCCGGAACAAACGGACTACAAGACCCTGAAACAAAACTGCCGGATCATTGTCCGAAACATCGACGGCCGGCTGGATAAAAGCGAGGTGGAAAAGGCGGTGGCGCGCCAGAGCAGTTATATTGCCCATGTGATTGCCAAGGAGGGCGCGCCCGGACGCTATGAAATCGAAATAGCCGTTGACGCCCAGGGCAAGATTGAAAAAATCGACGTCCTGCGGGACACCTTCAACAACAAGGAGTTAAAGGAAAAAATCACGCGCCTGGTATCGCGCCTGCAATTCAAGGCCACCCAGGACGGGCAGAAAGCGAAAATCATACTGGTCATTTCCACCACCCAGTAACCCCGCCCCTTCCCGGTCCCACCAGCAGGGGTTGCGACGTATTGCCGCCCGCAGCCGCAACCCCTGCGCCTTTTCAGGATGTTGAGAAACAATAAATACATTGCAATGGCTTGGGCACTGCCGGCGCCAGTGGATCAATACTAAAACGCAGCTTTTGAAATCGTTGTCGGGACGGATGAGAGTGTTATCCCTTAAAAGCATTTACGCTTGCCGCATCAAGCGCATTGATGCATTTCAATCGGGAATGATTATTACATTAGGTCTTGTAAGGGAGAGACATACAAAAATATTTTACACGCGATAAATTTTTAAGGTAAAAAATTTGCTTTGCTTTTTTTCCTGTGTTATATTTAACGATATTTTTCACCAAAGGAGGGGGATCACATGAATGGCACTATCAAAGCACTACCAAAAACCATCCTGATCAGCTTTGCGTTCTTGTTATGTGTTGGCTATGCCGGCAAAGCCAATGCCGATTATGTGGTGGTGGACGAAAACGCGTACCGCATCATCCAAACATGGTATTATGACGACGACCGGCCCTATTATCGCTACCGGGTCAATTACTATGGCCCCCAAAACGAGCGCGTGGTGCGCACCTACATCAACACCAATATCGAGACCAAGAAAATAACAGATACCCGGACATATACCTCCAATTATACAAAATATGAATTGCATGATACAGCCGGCAATCCGTATAGGTATGTTAAGTACCTCGCCTACGGCCCGGCCGGTCACCGCACCATCCAGGCCACTGTAATCGTCAATGCCAGCACAGGCCTGTACAGCCGAATCCTTGAACAAACAGCCTATGAAACAAGGAATATATACTGCAACACTTACGGGCTCCCTTATTATATGGTGAAGATCAAGAATTACGGGCCAGCCTATGACCGTCAAAGCAGTGTCTACCTTTCTTATAATGTCAATACAGAATTGCCGACATATATATATGAAATTTCCAGTCTGGGAAGATCTATCACCTATTTTGACGCCAATGGCTTAATGACCTCAGGGGTCAGCTACAAAAATTACGGATTGGGATATGCGCGCACCACCAATATGACGTATGTGACCAGCACCAGCACCGGCCTGCCAACCAGGCGCGTGGCGGTCAATCAACTTGAAACCAGCACCTGCTATTACAACAGCGACGGAGCCGTGGTGTCGGAAGTCATCCAAAAACAATACGGCCCGGTCGCCGGGCGGACCGTGTCCGTCAACTACTCCCTCGATGCCAACAGCGGGCTTATACGCACGGCGGTCATGACTTCAAGTTATGAAAGCAGGCAGATATCGTATAACAGCACCTACGGGGTGCCGGTCAGCGAAATCGTGATCCGTAATTACGGCCCCGCAGCCACGCGTCAATGCCAGCGCTCCATTACCAGCAATCTAAACACCGGACTGCCGCAAGTCATTGTCGAACAGGATGCCATGCGGGTGATGACGACGTATTACGACCAAAACGGGTGCAAGACCTCGGCTGTTGTCAACCGCAATTACGGCCTGGCCGGAACCAGGCAGGCGCAGATCTCTTATTCTGTGAACAGCAATACAGGCATCATCACCTCTGCCGTTGAGCAAAGCAGCATGGAAATCAAGCAATGCAGCTATGATGCCAACGGCTTTATCACCCAGATGCAGGTTCAGCGCAACTACGGACCGGTCGAGAAACGCAACGCCCAGTTTTATTATCAGGTCAATTCCCAGACCGGGCTGGTAAGCCAGAGCGTGGAACAGACGGCCTATGAAGTCAAAGTGCTATACTACAACTCCAACGGGATTCCCACCCAGGGGCAGCTCCAGCGTTACACAGGTCCGGCCAACATGCGCAATTTTCAGGTTACTATCAGCACCAATTCCCAGACCGGCCTCTATCAACAGGAAATCTATCAAAACGACTATTACCGCATCGAATTGAATTATGATCAAGGCGGCGTACCTGTGCAGCGCAGGACGTATGAGCGCAGCGGCAGCACCTGGGTGTTGATTTCCCAGGAAACGCTGCAGCCGGGGGATGAAGTGGGTATGACCGAAATTATTGCCGCCGCAGCGCAGGATGTGGAAAACAGGCAGAATGACAAGAAAATCAAGGCCGCCCAGGCGGATGAGGAAGAATTGCCGCCAGCGCAGTTCGAGTACGAAAAAGTCAAGACCAACCCTGTGCCGATTGCCGGACAGCGGATAGGCATTCCCATGTTGTTGAAACTGGACACACAATAAGCACCCGGCAGCAGTGCCCAAGACGCCGCAGGCGGGAAAAATGCCTGCGGCGTCTTGCTTTTTAGGACGTCAAGGCCCGGACGCCAACAGCCGGCGTGCAATCACCACCGCAGCCTGCGCACACTTTTGCGAGAAAAAGCCTTTTCACCCCGCCTGCGTTTTTTGACATGTTTGTTACATATTCCGGCGACAATCCGCCTTGACACCCCTTGTCTTCCAGTGGTACTATTTGCATTAAAATTCTTATTTTTAAAGGAAAATCAAAGCCCGGGGATGAAGGGAAAAATGAAAAAGGCTGCCATTTATCTACAACTGGTCCGCCCCCAACAATGGCATAAAAATCTGGTGGTGTTTGCCGGGTTGATTTTTTCCGGACATCTTGCCCACCTGCCTTTGGTGGTTAAAGCCGTACAGGCATTCATGGTTTTTTGCCTGGCTGCCGGGGCCATTTACATCATCAATGATGTGAAAGACAGGGAAAGCGACCGGCAGCATCCGGTGAAAAAACAGCGCCCCTTGGCCGCCGGGCGCATCACCCCGGGTGAAGCGGGGTGGCTGGCCGGGCTGCTGTTGCTGGCGAGCCTGGCCTGGGGCCTTTTTTTAACTCCGTTTTTTGCCTTTACCGTGGCCGTGTATGTCCTCCTCAATCTTTCCTACACCTATGGCTTGAAAAATTATGTCATTGTGGATGTTTTCATTATCACCACCGGATTTGTGCTGCGGGCTGCGGCCGGAGCCATGATCATCAGCGTGCCCATCTCCTCCTGGCTGCTGGTGGTGACCACGCTGGGGGCGCTTTTTTTGGGGTTTGCCAAGCGCCGGCATGAACTCATCACCATGGGCGACCGCGCTGCCGCGCACCGCAAGTCACTGGGGGAATACTCGCCCGAACTCCTGGATCAATTCATGGGCGTGGTGGCGTCTTGCACCATCATTGCCTACTCCCTCTACGCCTTTACTTCCCAGACCGCCAGCGAATATCAGTATTTGATGCTCACGGTCCCGTTTGTTATTTACGGCATCCTCCGCTATTTGTACCTGGTCTACCAGCGCAATCTGGGCGGCACGCCGGAACTGATTTTTTTACAGGACAAGCCGCTGATCACCGCCATCGTGCTGTGGTTTTTGGCAGTGGTCTTCATCCTCCAGCTAGGATAGCCTATGCCCGCGAAAACGCATTCATCCCCACGGCCGAAAAGAAAAGCAGGAGGCAAGGCCGACAGGGCGCCTGGCAAAAAACAGCGGCCAAGCCGCGGCCGGAAGCCCGCCGCCCGACACCGGGCGCCTGCAGCCGGCAAAAGGACGGCCAAAGCCTGGTGGCGCAGCTGGCTGGAAAAAAAATGGTCGCAGCTGCAAAGCCTGGCCCGGCGCGAACCGGAAACCGTTTGGTTTGCCGTGGTTTTGGCGGCAGCGGCATTGCTGCGCCTGCTGCAGCCTGATTGGTATTTCAACCGCCAGTTTCATCCGGACGAACGCTGGATTATCGGCGTGGTCAGCCAGCTGTCCTATCCGCAGGAACCCGTCGGCCTGCAATACGGCACCTTCCCCATGTACTGCCTGGCCCTGCTCAAGGATTTTGTCGCCCTGCTGGCTTCGTGGTTTGGCCCTTTTGACGCCAACCGCTTTACGATTGCAGCCGGCAGGGTGCTGTCCGCCGCCTTTGATTTGGGCACGCTTGTTTTTACCTATCTGCTCGGCCGCAGGCTCCTGCCGGACGACCAGGGCCGCAAGCTCGGCCTGCTGGCCGCCGCCTTCCTGGCCTTTACCGTGCTGAATATCCAGATGGCGCATTTCTTTGTGGTGGATGTTCCCCTGGGATTTTTGGTCATGGGCACGTTGTATTGGTCCGCGGGCATTGTCCAAAAACGCCGCCGCCGGGATTATGTGTTGACCGGGGTCTTTCTCGGCCTGGCCCTGGCCACCAAAACCAGCGCCGCGCCCCTGATTGCGGCCGTAGGCCTGGCGCATCTCATCGGGCTTAACCGCGCCCGGCCGGGGGAGCGTTTGCGCATGTGGCAGGATTTGGGCCTGGCGGTGGCAGCCTCCCTGACCGCTTTTTTTGTGGCCATGCCGCATGCGGTCCTGAACTGGCAAAAGTTCTGGTTAAACCAAAACGAGCAGCGCCGCATCCTGGTGACCGGTTTGGCGGATGTGCCCTACAACCGGCAGTACCTGCACACCCTGCCGTACCTGTACTATTTTAAAAACCTGATACAATACACCATGGGTTTCCCGCTGGGCGTGCTTTCGGCGGCCGCGCTGATTGCGTACCCGGTGCTGGGCGCGGCCAAAACCCTCCGGCTGGTCTTTGGAAAGCGCCTGGCCAAAACCTGGGAATGGATACAGGGCACTGCCGGGTGGTGGATCATTTTGGGCTTTGCGGTTCCGTACTTTTTGGTGGTGGGGACATCCTTTGCCAAATTCAACCGCTATCTGCTGCCGCTGACTCCGGTCTTCTGCCTGCTGAGCGCCCATGCCCTGCTGTTTTTGCGCAACCGGATTACCTGGGCGTGGGGAAGAAAAACCGTGTCCGCGGCCGCGGCGCTGACCATGGGCATCACGGTGCTGTGGAGCCTGGCTTTTGTCTCCATCTACCAGCGCCAGCATCCCTGGATAGCCGCCAGCCGCTGGATCCAGGAGCAATTGCCGGCCGTGGTGGAAGGCCCGGACGGACGGCCCCGGCCCGCCGCCATTCTCAATGAAGAATGGGGCGACGACCTGCCGACCCATGTGCCGGGCATGCATCCCAAGCCCTTCCGCATCAACAAGTTTCCGGTGCAGGAGCCGGATACCCCGCGCAAGCGGGAGATCATTTTACAGATGCTGCCGGCCAATGATCTGATTGTGATGGCCGACACCAGGGCCCATGCGGTCTACCGCCGCCTGCCGGACCGTTATCCCATCAATGCCGCCTATTATGAATTGATGTTTGAGGAAAAACTGGGATACCGCCTGGCCGCCGAATTCAGCAATTATCCCGGATTGTTCGGCGTTGCCTTTCCGGACGACCGGGCGGACGAGAGTTTTACCCTCTATGACCACCCCCACGTGTATTTGTTCAGGCGGACAACACCCATGCCGGACCCCTCCGAGCTGGCCCGGCGCCTGGATGCGCGCATAGCGGAAATCAAGGCCCGGGTTACGGTGCCGCCGCCGCAACTGGCCCCGCCCACCCAGGCCCGCGCCCAGGGGACCCCCTTGCCCACAGTGATCAATGCCAACATCGGCCAAGACAAGGGCCGGCCGGTCTTTATACTCGGCCGGGTCAACAGTTTTTCCGCGGCCGTCACCTGGATCCTGATGATCGAGATCATCGGCCTGCTGGCCATCCCCCTGTGCCTAAGCCTTTTTCCGCGGTTGCCGGATTCCGGCGTGGCCCTGGCCAAAATCATCGGCACCCTGATCCTGGCCTGGACGGTCTGGCTCCTGGTCTCCGCCGGCGTGCTCAAGCATCTCCAGAGCACGACCTTCCTGGTGCTGGTGGTGCTGGGCGCGGTTTCCGTGGCCTGGGCCCTGCGGCGGCGGATGGAAATCGAGGAGTTTGTGGCGCAGCGGGGGAAGCTGTGGCTCACCGGCGAGATTGTTTTTCTCGTTGCTTTTGTCGGCTACCTGCTGACCAAAATGTACAATCCGGACATCAACAATCCCTTCGGCCAGGGCTATAACGGCGGCGGCGAACCCATGGGCATCAGCTTCTTCAGCGCGGTCTACAACAGCCTGCATTTCCCGCCGTATGATCCCTGGCTGTCGGGCTACCACATCAATTACTATTATTACGGACAGGTTATTCTCGGCATCCTGGCCAAATTGGCGGGCGTGCCGCCGAACTGGTCCTATCAAATCTGCATCTCCCTGCTGTTTGCCCTGACCTTTACCGGCGTCTATGGACTGGGACTGGGCTTGACCGGCAAACGGCGCTGGGGCTTGGCGGCCGCAGTGGCTGCGGCCATGCTGGGAAACCTGCACACCATTTTTTATATGCTGGAGCCGTTCAGCCGCTCCATGAATTGGAGTGAAATCCTGGCCAGCGCCGGGAGGATATGGGCCGACACCTGGCGGCACATCGGCCGCTTTGAATTCATCTGGAATCCCACGCGCCTCATCAAAGGCACCATCAATGAGATGCCGTGGTTTTCCTTTTTATACGGGGATTTGCATGCGCATATCATTGCCATCCCCTATTCGCTGCCCCTCATCGGCTGGGGGTTGAACATTCTGCTGCCGGCCAATGCCAAGACCCAGCTGCTGCCCGAGGCGCCCGGCCGCACCGGCACCGAACGCGGCTTGACGTTTTTTGTCACGGCCCTGACGCTGGGGGCCCTGTCTGCGATCAACACCTGGAATTTCCCGCCGTATGCCATTTTGGTGTTGGGCGTGCTGGTCGTCCGCGCCTTGCGGGAAAACAAAAGCAGGACGCCGCCCTGGCGCGATCTGGGCATCGCGCTGCTGGCCTGGCTGCGGCTGGTTGTCGGCGGATTGCTGCTGCTTTTTTTCTTCCACAAATATTTTACCCCGCAATCCACGACCATTGCTTTTGTCAATCCGGCGGTGCGCACGCACCTGAAGGAATTGCTCCAGTTTTTCGGCCTGTTCATGTTTCTTTTCAGCACCTATGCGGCCCTGGCCCTGGTGCCGGCGGCCGGCCGTTTCCTGACCGGCCTGGGATGGAAGCCCGCGTCGCGCAAACCCTGGTGGGACAAAACCGTGCTGGCAGTGCAAACCATGTGGGCGCGGCATCCCCTGGCCGTTTATTTCCTGCTTTCCGGGCTGGTGGTGATGCTGCTGCTCGCGGCATTCAACCAGCTGCCCCTGGTGGTCCTGGGCCTGATGTTGCTGGCGGCCGTGTATTTTCTGGGCTGGCGGCCGCTCACCCCGCAGCTCTCCCTGACCATGCTGCTGGTGATCGTGAGCCTGGGTATTGTGCTGGGGTGCGAGCTGGTGCATGTCCGGGATTTTATGGGGGTGGGCGGAGACATGAGCCGCATGAACACGGTCTTTAAGTTTTACATGGTGGCTTGGATCTATCTGGCCCTGGTTTCAGCCGTGCTGCTGGCGCAGCTCTTCTCAGGAAAAAAAGAGGAGGTCAGGCAGTGGCTGCGGCTGATCCGGGGCCCGGCCTGGTGGCGCATACCGGCTGCGGCCGCCGGAGTGCTGCTGGCCTGGACTGCCGCCTTTTATTTCCAGGAGCAGGGGGGCGGGCCGTGGCTGTCTTTGGCCCTGGCGGCAACCATTCTGGCTTTGCCCTGGATTTTTGCGCTTTGGCCCGGGGAGGAGAGCGTCCGCCAGTGGTGGGCCGGGGCCCTCTCCGCCGTCATCTTGGCGGTTGCCTTGTACCCGCCGATTGCCGTGTACAACCGCATGCGTTTGTGCTCCCAATTCAAGCAGCCGACCCTGGACGGCAATGCCTACCTGAGACACATGCTGCCGCAGGAAGCCAAGGCGCTGGCCTGGATCAGCGCCAACATCAAGAACCTGGATGTCATTTTGGAAGCGCCCGGATACCGCGGCTACAACTGTTTTGACACGCGCATCGCCATTTTTACCGGCCACCCCTCCTTGATCGGCTGGATCGGCCAGGAGGAGCAAATGCGCTACAACAATGAACTGACCAGCAGCCGCACGCGGGATGCGGAACTGATCTATAAAACCATGGATTGGCAGCAGGCCCGGCAGCTGCTGGAGCGGTATCAGGTGGAGTATGTGTTTGTGGGGGAAAACGAGCGCAAGGCCTACCCCGGCCCCGGACTCCAGAAGTTCAGCCAGTTCATGGACCTGGTGTATGATCAGGATCAGGTCCGGATATACCAGCGCAGGAGAAAATAATTCCAGCCGCCGCGTGTCAAGGGCCCGGCGGCGGAAAAGGGGACAGGATATGGGCAGGGAAAAAAATCAAAATCAAGAGCAGCCTTCCGGCATGCAGTTGCAGGTGGAAATGGACGATGCCACGGCGCAGGGGGCGTATTCCAACCTGGCTTTGGTGGCGCACAATGCCACGGAGTTTGTCATGGACTTCATCTTTGTGCAGCCCCAGCATCCTAAGGCCAAAGTGAGGGCCAGGATCATCAGTTCGCCGGGCCATACCAAGCGCTTTTTGCGCGCCCTGGCGGACAATATCGGCCGCTACGAGCAGGTGTTTGGCGAGATCAAGGAAATTGCCGAAGCGCCCGATGCGCGCAACATCAAGGTCCATTAGGCGCGCGTAAAACCGGAACAGCGCGTGAAGTGTTTTTCATCCGGCCATGCCCGGGATCCGATGGCAGCAGCAGGAGGCGCGGGCCCCGCTGACGAGGATATCATTCCGCCCATTTTTCACATTAAATATAGACAACCATAAATGGTACGGCATAAGATAAAAGCATCCTTTTGAATGGATATCAAAGGAGGCAGCCATGCGGGGGATGAAGAAAACAGGGGTGGCCGTTTTGTTGCTGTGCATTGTACTCTGGCCGGCAGGGAGCCAGGCCCGGCCCCGCCAGGGCAGCATTTGCCTGGGGCTGCAGGGCCAGCTGGCCCAAGCCTGGTTTTCCGATCTCAATAAAATGATACGGGATCAGGATTGCGCCTTCATCACCAGCGAACCCAATGAAGCCCTGCACGAAGCGTGGGGCGGATTTGTGCTGGGGGCCGACGCGGCCTATGTCCTGACCGAGGAGATCATGCTCGGGATAAACTATGAAGCCCTTTTTCCCAACACCGAATTGCGCATCGGCTCCTGGGCTTTTCCCGACCGCGTCTACGGCATTTACCTTGATGCCCAACAGCTGGGCGTCACGGCCAAATACCTCTGGCCGCAGGGAGACTCCTCTATCCTCCATGCCGGGACGGAAGTGTTTTATTTGCAGCTGGGAAATGCGCGGGAAGTGTACAAGGAACGCGTGATTTTATCCGCCATGAACACCCTCGAACGCCTGTCCTATCAAGGCGCGACCGTGGGCTTTAAAGTGTCCGGCGGCGCTGATGTGTTTGTTTTCACTTTTTTGTCCGTGAACGGGGAGGCGGGATTCCGCTATGCCCGCATCGGCAAAGTCACAGGGACGTGGCTGGACGGCACGGAAGAGACCTTGAAAAATGCGGATGGTTCGGATTTTAGCCTGGATTACAGCGGATTTTTCATCAAGGGCGGGATCAAGTTTTGGCTTTGAGCCTTCCTTTTTATTTGTCCGAAACCGCTGACAAAGGGTTATAGCCGTTTGCCGGCGGCCGGCAGGAGGTTTTTATTCCTGTGATGATAAAATCACGTATAATAAATGCCGCTGTTATCCGGTGGAAATGGAGCGGGGTAATGATCGGGTTTTTACTGTTTTATTTGTTGATTTACGGCGGCACGCACGGATTTTTATTTTACCGGGTCAGGCAGGTCATGGCCCTGCCACTTTGGGGCGTGTGGGTTTTGGCTGTTTTCCTGGCCTTGATGGTGGCGGCGCCCGTGGCCTCGGTCATTCTCGAGCGTTTGCGCTGGGAGTGGCTGGCCCGGCCCCTGGCGTATGCGGCCTTTATTTGGATGGGCTGGCTGTGGTTCTTTTTCTCGGCCTATGCCGTCATCGGGATTGCCCGTCTGGCCACAGGGCTGGTGAAAATGATACTGCCGCAGGCCGGCGCAGCTTTATTTTTCACGCCCGGCGCGGGATTGGCGGCAGCCGCGGCCGCGGCCCTGGCTGTTTGTTGTTATGCCGTCTTTGAGGCCGGCGCTTTGCGCGTGGAGACGGTGGAAATAAAAACCGACAAGCTTCCTGCCCAGGCCGCCCCCATCACGGTGGTGCAGATCTCGGATGTGCATATCGGCCAGATTGTGCGCAGGACGCAGTTGCAGGCCATCATGAAAAAAGTGGCCGCGCTCAAGCCCGATCTTTTCGTTTCCACCGGCGACCTGCTGGATGCGCAGGTGGACGGCTGCGAAGATTTGTGCGCAATTTTTGCGGAGGCGGCGCCGCGCCTGGGCAAATACGCGATCACGGGCAACCATGAATTTTATTCAGGGCTGGAAAAAACCCTGAGTTTCACGCAAAACGCCGGGTTTACGCTGCTGCGGGGCGAGGCGGCCGTGCCGGGAGGATTGATCAATGTGGTGGGCATCGACGACCGTACGGGAAAATATTTCGGCAACTTTAAGGGCCCGGCGGAAGAGGAAATCCTGCGGCGGCTGGACCAGGGCAAGTACACCCTGCTTTTAAAGCACCAGCCGCGGGTGGCGCCTGCGGCCCTTGGCCTCTTTGATCTGCAGCTTTCCGGACATACGCACAACGGCCAAATTGTCCCCTTTAATCTCTTCACCCGCCTGGCCTTCCGCTACAACACCGGCCTGCACCGCCTGCCCCGCGGCTCCTGGATCTATACCAACCGCGGCACCGGCACCTGGGGCCCGCCCATGCGCTTTTTGGCTCCGCCTGAAATCACGCGGATCGTTATTTCGCCGGCAGGCGCGGAGAAACCCGCGGCCACAGTACCATCCC
The DNA here is from genome assembly GCA_016929575.1 of candidate division FCPU426 bacterium. Classification (GTDB taxonomy): domain Bacteria; phylum Oederibacteriota; class JAAXVQ01; order JAAXVQ01; family JAUVAV01; genus JAFGIQ01. The sequence continues at coordinate 2,328 of JAFGIQ010000053.1, read as the reverse complement.
GGTGAACATATGAAAAACGTCTGCATCACCGGCATGGGCGTGGTCACGCCCTTGGGCTCGCGCCTGGAAACGCTTTGGCAGGCCCTGCTGGCAGGACAAAGCGCGGTCGGACCGCTGAACAAATTCGATGCTTCCTATATGCCGGCGCAGACCGGCGCGCAGATCGCGCCCCTGCAGCCGGATGAATTCCTTTCAACCGCTGAAATCAGCGGCTGCCTGCCCTCCTCGGCCGTTGGCCTGCACGCCGCGCGCCAGGCGCTGGCAGACGCGGATTTGCTGGCTGCCGGCGGCAGTGCGCGCATACAGGATCTGGACCTGCTGATCGGCAGCAGCAGCGGGCAGCTGTATGACCACGAACACACCTGGCGGCGCCTGTGGCAGGAAGGCGCGCCGGCCAATCCCCTGAATGAAAAAGAAAACTTTAAAACCCAGCCTACTTATGAAATGGTGACTTCCCTGGCCCGTAACCTGGGGCTGCAAGGCCACTGCACCATGAACACCTCTGCCTGCTCGGCCGGAGCCTATGTGATCTCCCTGGGGGCGCAGCTCATCCGCAGCGGCAAGCGCGCGCAGGTGCTGTGCGGAGGCATAGACCTCCTGGCTGAGTCCGTTTTCGCCGGATTTTGCAATTTGCGCCAATTGGCGCCCGACCATTGCCGGCCGTTTGACTCCGCCCGCAGGGGATTGGCGGCCGGCGAAGGCGCGGCCATGCTGGTTTTGGAATCCGAGGAATCGTGCCGCAGCCGGGGCGCCAGGCCCCGGGCGCTCATCAAAGGCTGGGGCTGGTCCAATGAAGCGCATCATCCGGTGACAACGGAACTGCAGGGGCAGGGAATCCTGCTGGCCATGCAGCGGGCATTGCAGGACGCCGGGCTTTCCCCCCGGGAGGTGGATTGTGTATTGGCGCACGGGCAGGGAACCCGGCAGACCGACCAGGCCGAACTGCAGGCCCTGCAGGCGCTGTTTGCGCCGGGCAAACCAATGATCACGGCCGTGAAATCCATGCTGGGACACGCGCGCGGAGCAAGCAGCGCGGTGGAAACCGTGGTTGGCGCCATGATTATCGACAGCGGGATGATTCCCGCGGTTTTGCATCTGGACAACCCGGAAGCGCCTCTGGATTTTGTCCGCGGGCCATCCCGCCGGGCCGAGGTCAAAACCTGTTTGGCCAACACTTACGGTTTTGGCGGCAATAACGCCAGTGTGGTTTTGTGCAGGCCGGAAAGAGAAGGCCGGAAACCATGAATGAGCGCATGTGCATCACCAAAACGGCCTTATGCAATGCCTTGGGGCAGGATGCCAATACGATCTGCCAGGCCCTGCGCGATAATCAAGACGGCATTGCGCCTTATGTTTCCAGCCTTCCGGAACTTTCCCAGGCCAGCTCCGGGCAAGTGCGCGGCACCCTGCCGCCGCCCGCCCCAAGCAGCAGCTTCCGGGGCATAAACCGTTCCGGGCTTTTGGCCTGTCATACTGCCCGGGCACTGCTGCAAAAGTGCGGCTGGGAGGAAATGCCTGCGGCGCCCAAAGACAACCTGGGCGTGGCCCTCGGGTTTAATCCCAACATCCACGCGGAAAAAGTCCGGCGCCTGCTTTTTGAGCGGGATTACCGGGCAATGAATCCCCATTATTTTTTGAATTTCACGCCCAACTCCACGGCCGACCATGTGGCGCGGCTGGCAGGCGCGCGCGGATTTGCCTACACCCTGACCAATGGCGGAACCTCGGGCCTGGAGGCTTTATTCGTGGCCGAGCAAATGCTGCGCGCAGGATGCGTGCAAAGCGTGCTGGCAGGCGGAGTGCAGGAGGCAAGCGACGAATTTGTGCATGGCTTTGCTTTCGGGGCGGGGGAAAACAACCCAGCCGGCGCCTTGATGCCCTGGCGCCCGGGCGCGATTACCACGGGCGAAGGCTGCGCTTTATTATGCTGTGAAATGGAAAAGCAGGCGCTGGCCCGCGGAGCGGATATCCGGGCCAGAGTCCTGGGCTTTGGCATGCGCCTGGACCCGCGGCCGGATGCAGGAGTGCAAGGCCGGGCCGTGCGGAATGCCATCCTGGCAGCATTGCAGGAAGCAGGCTGTAAAGCCCTGGACATAGATGCTGTTTTTTTGGCTGCCAACGGAGATACGGAGCAGGATCAGGCAGAAGCCAATGCCTTGTCTGAAATTTTCGCCTCCCAACTGCCGCCAACCGTGGCCGTGAAAGGAGCGCTGGGAGAAACCCTGCATGCCGGCGGCGCCATCAATGCCGGCCTGGCCATCCTGTGCCTGGAGCAGGGATTTATTCCCGGAACAAAAAACCTGGCCGACGGGCCGGTGGCGCGGCAAC
>JAFGIQ010000052.1 GCA_016929575.1 candidate division FCPU426 bacterium | reverse complement strand
TATTTCTGCGGCGAAAAACAACCAGGCCGAGATACGGCAATTGGCTTGTGAAGAGCTTTCATTTTTTTCCGGTCCGGAGGTGGTGTCAGCCTTGCTGGCAGCCACCAAAGATCCGGAACGGAATACCCGCATCGCTGCCATCCGCGCCCTGGGGGAACTCGGTGACCCTGCTGCCCGGCCGCGTTTGCAGGCATTGACAAAGGATGAGGACCGCATGCTCAGCCAGGAAGCGCTCCAGGCCTTGAATAATCTGGAATAGAGAGGATGGTATGATGACGGACAGCCAGCCAATTCCGCCGCGGGTTTTTGCTTGGCCCGGCAAAACCCGGGGCGAACAATGCGAGGAAGACGTAAATGTCTAGCGCACCCAAAACCGACACCGAACCACAAAGCACTGCGGCAGCCGCCATGGCGGCTGCCGGCCAGGCATTCGTCAGGCCTTTTTGCCTGATTACCCGGCAGGAGGAATGGGAAGAATTCCTGCCCCGTCTTTTGCAGGAACCGGCCCTGGCCCTGGATGTTGAGAGCAATGGATATTTCCGGTATCCGGACCGCATCTGCCTGATTCAAATCGGGCTGCCCGACCGGGTTTTATTGCTGGATCCTTTGAGCCTGTCCAACCTTAAAGGTTTGGGAAAAATACTTGCCAGCATCGACATCTGCAAAGTCTTCCACTCCTGCGAAAATGATCTGCGCGCCTTAAACCGGGATTATGGTTTTTCCGTGCGCAATATTTTTGATACGGCATTGGCCGCCCATTTTCTGGGCTCGGAACGTTTGGGGCTGGCCAATGTGCTGCAGGCTTATCTGCATATCGACCTGCCTAAAAGCAAAGTCCTGCAACGCCAGGACTGGACAGCCAGGCCGCTGGACCAAAAATCCCTGGCCTATGCATCCGGGGATGTCTCCTATTTGCTGCCTTTGCAGGAGGAATTGACCAAACGCCTGCAAGCTGCCGGACGTTACTCCTGGGTGCAGGAAGAAAACTCCTGGCTGGAAAGGATAAAAGCGGATGCGCCGGTTTTACCCGAGGAGATTTTTTGGTTTGTCAAAGGAAGCAGGAAACTAAACGACCGGGAAAGGGCCGTATTGCAGCAACTTGCCGTATTTCGCGAAAATCTTTGCCGGGAACTCGACCGGCCGCCTTTCCGGGTATTAAGCGACGATGTTTTAATCGCCATGGCCCAGATGCAGGACTCGGATTTAAAACACATCAAAGGGTTGACCGTGGTCTTCCAGCACCGCCGGCAGTCCGCGCTGCGGCAGGCTTTACGCGCCGGCAGGAAAAATGCCCTCATTCCGGTGCAAAAACGCACCAATAAAAAATCAGGCCTGAAAATTCCCGAATCCGCCAAACCATTGTTGGCGCGGTTGAAAAAGTGGCGCGAAGTCAAGGGCAAGGCCCTGTCCCTGGATCCGGCTGTTCTCTGGCCCATGTCCAGCCTGGAGCGCCTTGCCATCTATCGTTCCATGCAAAAAGGCGGCACTGAGGTCCGTGAATGGCAAAAGCAGGCTTTTGCCGGGGACGTAGAGGGCCTTTTGGAGCGGTTTAAAAAGCAACGGAGTATGGTTCATAAAAAACAAGAGTGACAAAGAAGGTGGTTATAATGTTCGACGCATTCAATAACAGCCGGGCGGTATTTTTGTTGTGTCTTGGGGTATTGCTTTTTTTGCTTGGTGCGCATGCGGCCGTGGCCGCGGATGCTGATACAGCGCTTGCAACTTCGCCGTCCGGTGCTGAGGCGGAGGCCGGCCGTGCTCTGCCGGCAAAGGCAGAGGCCGTGACTGCCATTTCTGTTTCTGTTCCGGAACAAAGCGGTGTTTGGACCGAAAGGGAATTGTCGTCTTTTTTAGACCGCGGCAACCGTACTGAAGCGGTGATGATCAGGCAGCTTGCGGTGTTTCAAAACAACCGGGAGGTGCCGTTGTACATCCAAACCGGAAAAGAAGAGCGCCGTTTGCAGCTGCGGCAGCGCCCCATTTTACGCCCCAAAGACCCGCGCGGCCCCTTCCTGCGCGGCATTGATTTTGTGGCGCGCGTGGATCGGACTTTGGATATACATGTCGAAGTAATGCTGGAAAGGGTGGGGAAATCAGCAGCCAAAAGCCCGGTTCTGCGCAGACAAGCCGTGGAGAATTTGTATGTGTACAAGGTGCCGGGCGAGGAGCGGGAAATTGCCCTGGCAGATGCCGGCGGCCGCTACGGTCTGGATCTGCTGAAAAAAGAGCATTGCGGCAAAGTGCGCCTGCAGGTGCGCAGCGGTGATGAGCGATATGAGATAGCGCTGCACTTCAGCGATGTCAAAAAACCCGTGACCATCGAATAGCCGCCCGGGAAAACTCCCCGGGCTGACACCCGGGATTTATCTCTGGGCAAAGCCGGTGACATCCGGGGATAAGCATTGCGGTTTTGCCGTCATACCGGCGGAAGCCGGTATCCAGGAAGTTTTCATGCCGCCTTTTTATGTACTCTGACCCGGATTGCACCCCTCGGGGCATGCAGTACGGCCTTGAGGGTACAGGCCATGGGGGTAAAAACAAGCACGCACAAGGAGGATGATGCTGCGCATGGAACAGCTCAATAGATTCAACATAGATTTGGAACAGTATGCCAAGGATTTTCTGGAATTCCTGCTGGTGGCGGGTCCGCGTATTTTGCTGACCCTGCTGATGTTTATGGCGCTGAATGTTTTGTTTAAATTCCTGCTGCAGGCGTTTGAACACGTGGCGGTCAAAAGATTCGCCGCCGTGGACATAGAGGAAGAGGCGCACCACAAGGAAGAACTGCAAAAGCGGATCAAGACCCTGATGAGTGTTATTCGCAAGACGATTTACGTGGCGCTCTGGAGCGTGGCGGTGATGATTGTGCTTTCGCAATTGGGGATAAACATCGGTCCCCTGGTCGCTACTGCCGGCGTGCTGGGCTTGGCCGTCAGCTTCGGCGCCCAAAATCTCATCAAGGATTTTATCAGCGGGTTGTTTATGATCCTCGAAAACCAGGTGCGCCTGGGCGATGTGGCCATCATCAACGGCACGGGCGGCCTGGTCGAAGAGATCAATCTGCGCACGATTGTCCTGCGGGACCTGTCCGGAGTGGTGCATATTTTCCCGAACGGATCCATCAACACCATTTCCAACATGACCCTGGGCTGGTCCGCATACGTCTTTGACATCGGCGTGGCCTACAAGGAGGACACGGACCGGGTTTCTGAAATTATGTATGCTGTCCTGGAGTCCATGCGTGCTGACCCAAAATATAAAAGTATGATCCTGGAGCCTTTGGAGATATTCGGCGTGGATGACTTTGCCGATTCTGCGGTGGTGGTCAAGGCGCGGGTGAAAACCCGGCCCATCAAACAATGGGACGTGGCGCGTGAATACCGGCGCCGCCTGAAAAAGGCCTTTGACGAGCAGGGAATAGAGATACCTTTCCCGCACCTGAGCGTGTATTTCGGCGAAAACAGCAAAGCCTTCAGGCTGCTGCTCGAGCAGGCGCAAAAATGACAGTCTGGGGCTCATAAGTGTCCAAATTAAGTCTTGGACACGCTTGAAAACTGTTTATAAACAAGGACCGTTGAGCAGCTGGCGTGCCGGGGATATCTTTTTACCCAGCAG
>JAFGIQ010000003.1 GCA_016929575.1 candidate division FCPU426 bacterium | reverse complement strand
CCTTGCATATCTTCCTCGTTTTTTCATCAGACACCTCCTTGGACATTGTCCACTTTTTTAGGTGTCTGTCAAACCGGGATGATCCAAACCGACCCCGTCCTCATTCCAATCTCCCGGAGGTGAAAAGATGAGAAAGGCAATCTTGGTAATTGCAGGACTGTTGTTAATCGCCGGCAGCGCATCCGCCGCGGCCAAAAACGAAGAACTTAAACCGGTCACAGATGAAAATGGTTTCAATGTCATCGAAAAAAGCGGGTTCACTTTTAAGTGGAAAATAGTGGAAGCCGATTTGGAATGTGAAGTAAGCGCCCCTACCGAAGGTTGGGTGGCCGTGGGGTTCAATCCTGAAAAACCGAAAATGGACAAATCCAATTTAATTATCGGCTTTGTAAAAGACGGCGAACTGTCGATCGCAGACCACCATGCCAAAGGCTGGCGGCATGTTGCAGACAAAGAAAACAATATCCTCAAATCAAGCGGTGAAGAAAAAGACGGCCAAACCAGCCTGGCATTTACCATACCCATGGCCAATGACGCGAATGGGGAGGACGCGGCCCTGGCCGCGGGTCAAAAAATCCACCTGCTCCTGGCGCAGGGGAATGGGGATAATTTCAAGAAACAACATAAGAAAAAGACGATGCTTGAGATAACGTTGTAAGTGCACGGAACGCGGGGCGCGGTCCTTGCGCCCGGATACATCGAAAAAACACAAACCACCAATCCCAATCCCCGAGCATAGAACCGGGGAACCCCGCCCCTACGCAGGAACCCGAAAAATCAAAACCATTTATTATCCTCATGTCTGGCGAAATGGACAGGGAATTGGAGGCGCGGGCCAGGGAGGCAGGCGCTAATTATTGCCTGGCCAAGCCTTTTAATCTCAACCATCTGCGGGTGGTTGTGGAAATGTTACTGGATGAGGAAAGCTATAAATAAAGTAAACGTGCTGAAAATGGTGATTCAACGGCTGATTGCAGGCAAAAAACCAAAATAATCCACAATTTTATTCGGAAAATCCTGTCTGAATAATCAATAACATAGTCCAGGAGGGCATATGGCTGAAATTATACCTTTTGAGACCATCGAGAGAAAAATCTATTTCATCCGGGGTAAAAAAGTGATGCTGGACCGGGATCTGGCAAAATTATACGGGGTCAAGACACAAGCGTTGAATCAAGCGGTGAAAAGAAAGCGAAGCCGGTTTCCTGATGATTTTATGTTCTCCTTAAACAGAGAGGAGATCATGAACTTATCACAAATTGTGATAAGTTCGAGCATCAAGCACGCGCCGAATGTAAATGTATATACCGAGCTGGGAGTATCCATGTTGTCCAGCATATTAAACAGCGAACAGGCGGTGCAGGTGAATATCCAGATAATGCGCACCTTTTCGAAATTGCGGGAATTAATGGCCACGCATAAGGAATTGCGGAACAAAATAGAAGACATGGAAAGGAAATATGACCATCAGTTCAAGGTGGTGTTTCAGGCAATAAAGAAACTTATTGAACCGGCGGTTAAACCAAGACAAAAAATAGGTTTTGTGTTTCAGGATGAAAAAAACACGGAGTTGCGGAAAAAAACAAGAAAACCAACGCCTTGAATGCAAGCGGCAATTAAATGCTTAAGGGGGGGGACATGGCTGAAATCATACCTTTTGAGACCATCGAGAGAAAAATCTATTTCATCCGGGGTAAAAAAGTGATGCTGGACCGGGATTTGGCAAAATTATACGGGGTGGAAATTAAAGCCTTGAATCAGGCGGTTAAAAGAAACAAAGAAAGATTTCCGGAAGACTTCATGTTTCAACTGGAAAAAAACGAGGATGTTTCTTTAAGGTCACAAATTGTGACCTTAAAAAGAGGTGAACACCGCAAGTATCCCTCGTATGCTTTTACAGAAAACGGTGTGGCCATGCTGTCTTCTGTTCTGCGCAGCAGGAGTGCAATTCAAGTCAACATTCAAATCATGAGGGCTTTTACGAAAATCCGGGAATTGATGGGCATGCATAAACATATTTTCCGGCGGCTAAGTAAATTGGAATTGGAACAGTTAAGCCAAGCCAAGGGGATAAAAGAAATTAACCGTGTGATTAGGAAAATCTTAAACCTGCCAATCACCCTGCGGCGCAGGCCAAAGCCCATGGGATTTAAATTCCCGAAAGCATAGAGCTGCGGCCATATTTACCCGCAGGTCCATCCGCTTGCCTGAATATGATTATTCGACCGTTGGCGCGTATTTTACACTCTGGGACACAATACTTAACGTAGTTATTTTTATAAATAAGAATAAATATGACATAAAAGCTCTAATAAGTATTGTGTCCCAGAAATCACAGAAAGCATTTAACTTTTAGAAATGTTTTCCGAACATATTATTAATAAAGTTGCTTATGGGACACCCCGGACAAAAGGTCAAATTCATTTAGAAACCAAATTCTACGGAGGGGGGAATGCTAAAAATATTTTATTTGATAGCAATGTTCCAAGTAATTAAAGTTTTTTTGGGGGGCTCTTCAGCTAAAAAGCTGAATTTGCTTAAAAATCAGATTCTAAGGGAGAATAAAATGCCAATAAAAATATTTTTATTTATGGCGGTTTTAGGACTATGTCTGGGAATGAGCAAAGCAGTCTGGTCTGAAGAGCCTGCTGCTGCTGCCCAGGAGCCGATAGTGGCAGCACCATCCGCCCCGGCGCCAGCCCCGGCAGCGCCCGCGGCAGCTGCGCCAGTGGAAGCCAAGCCTGCTGCTGCAACCCAGGAGCCGATAGTGACAGCACCATCCGCCCCGGCGCCAGCCCCGGCAGCGCCCGCGGCAGCTGCGCCAGTGGCAGCCAAGCCTGCTGCTGCAACCCAGCCTACGGAATTGATGCTTTTCATGGAAGTGCCTTCGGTTACCATCGCTTCCGGCCACAAAGAGAGGCTGGAAAGGTCGCCGTTGAATGTCACGGTTATTACTGCCAAAGAAATCAAAGAGCGGGGCTACCGCCATATCCGGGACGTACTGCTTACTGTCCCGGGCTATGATATTGACTATGACCGTGATGAATGGGTATTCTCCGCCCGCGGCATCACCAAGGACGACAATAAACGTTACCTGCTGCTGATCGACGGCCACAGGAATTATATGATCGGCGGCGGCTGGGGGACCGGCGAGCTGCAGGAGCTTCCCAATGATTTGAGCAATGTCAAGCAAATTGAAATTGTCCGCGGCCCGGGCGCCATCTACTGGGGAGACGATGCCTTGGCCGGTCTTATCAACATCGTGACCGAAGACGCCGCTGACCTGGCCAAACCCAACAGCGTATCCGTAACCGAGGGCACCCAGGATACCCAAAAGGGGAATTTCAAATTTTCCACCCGCGAAGGCAATTCCGGCATGGTGCTGAGCGGATCCTATGTCAAATCCGAAGGCAGCATTATTGAAGCCGACGCTTCGGCCAAATATGCTTTTTTGGACAGTACAACCACCTTCACCCTTCCACCCTATGGCCGGTATACGACCGCCTTGGATAAATATTTCCCAAGTTACCGTCTGCAATTGAAAGGCTATAACGGAGATTTCAATTACAATGCCTATTATTTCTTCTCGGATGTGTGGAACCGCCAGTATGAAATAAATCACGGCCGGGATGCGCGCATGCCCAGGCATGATATCTGGCTGGACGGCAGCTGGGAAAAAACCGTGCTGCAAGACTTGAATATCAAAACCGGGTTGTCCGCTTCGACCTTGCGCGAGTCCTACGTGGTGGTCCGCGGCAATACCATGCCTGCCGGCGGCACGGTGCCGACCAACATCGACAGATGGCAGAGGAATGTGAAGGCCAACCTTGATTTTCTAAAACCGTTTATTGACAACAAGCTGGTTTTAAGCCTTGGCTTTTTGGAACAGGTTACCGTGTTTGACGACAGCAGGATTATTTCCGCCAATCCGCCAGCCTACGCCGGACCCGGGATCAAAGGAACCGGCGACAGTTCCAACGGCACCATGTATACGGAAAACGAAGTCGGCGCGTATTTGTCAGCAACCTACAAGCCGATTACCGAATTGGCCATTACCGCCGCCGGCCGCTGGGATTACAATTTTGACCGTGTCAAAGGCACCAGCGGCAATCCTAATACTTTTTCTCCGCGTTTTGCCGCCATTTGGGATGCCACAAATTCTTCGATAATTAAGTTGCTCTATAATACCGGCTTCCTAAAATTCAGCGGTGCTGACGAGCGGCAACTGGCTCCGGAAAAAATCCAGGAATACGAGCTGGTGCTGATCCAAAAGGTGGACCGGTTTAGCATTACGCCGACGCTCTACTATCAAAAGTTGTTTGATATGTCTTTTCTGCCGCCGACAGGCGGGACCGCCCAAGGTGGAACGCTTGTGCCCCGAATCAACGGCGGCTCGGAAGTTTCCTACGGCCTGGAGCTGGAAGCCAAAGGCGATATTGGCGAACATTCCGTGTGGCTGAACGGCTCTTATGGCCGGGCTTCTACCGCCGATCTTCCGGATTCGGTGCCGTACGACGACAGAAGAATTACCTCAGGTGGCCAGAAGATCAACTATTCACAGGCTATGGTCAGGGGCGGCGCGACTTTGCGATTGCCCTATAATGTTTTTGTTGCGCCCACCGTGAGGGTCCAGTCGTCCAAGGTTATCCGACTCACCCCGGCGGTTACCTCTTTGGATGATGCCACCTATGGATCAACCGGGAATCTCTACTATTTGGATTTGAATATCGGCTGGGACATCATGGAAGCCCTTTCGCTTAACCTTTATGCCAACAACCTGACCGACAACCGTACCTTGTTGCCCATGGCCATACGCAACGGCACTTACCAGCCCTATGGACGTTATCTGGAAGCCAAGGTGACTCTTAGCTGGTAATTGCAGTAAGTCCTTTGGAAATATAAAATCGGGAACCCATTCTGAAATGGGTTCCCGATTTTTAATTTGCCCCACAACCACCCAGGCTGATGCATGGCCAAAGACCCAATCCATTCACGGGTTATTTAATAACCACAACTTTTTGTTTCTCGTCCAGGCCCGGGGCTTTGAGGGTGACAATGTAAACCCCGCTGGCCACGCGTTGGCCTTCCTGGGTTTTGCCGTTCCAGGTGCACTGATGCGTTCCCGGATCTTTCAAGTCATCCAGCAGTTGGATCACTTTTTCACCCTTGAGGCTGTACACGGCCAGGCGGACCACCCCGGCTTTGATCAGCGTGTACTCCACCTGCAGGGACTCCCCCAGCAAGGGCTGGATTTTTCGATTCCTGAAGGTGGCATTGGCCTGGCTGGGCAGCGGCGGGACTGTGGGCGTGGGCGTGGCTGCAGGAATATAGGAATACTGGGTCTGTATGTTCGCGCCCGGAATGTCATTTTCAAAAAAGCGCGCATAGGCACGCAAATAGGAGCCGTCAGTTTGGTTAAAGGCCATTATGCCATCTCCGACCTCGTTGAGCGCCATTACAGTATCCGAGGCCGAGGCATCCCGGATATCCAAAATTTGCGGGCTCTGCCACCCATCCTGGGGATGATAGCAATTCACCATAGACCGGCCGTACGAGCTGCCCGGGATCTCTTCCTGGGAAAACCCACATACTGCAAATCCATCATTTGTCATATCCAAGGAGGGGTACCGGGCCGTAATCGCTCCGCCCGTGGTTTTATCCACGTAAACCGGACCAGTCCAGCCTTCTGCGGGCGAATAGTGCATGGCCAGCAGGCGGCGGATGCCGCCGAGGGTGTCCATAAATATGCATAGGGCATTGCCCTGGTTGTCCATAACCACATAAGGTTGGAAGTAAGGGGAACCAGGCACGCTGACATAGGTGTAAAGCCGTTGCGGCGTCTGCCAGCCCACGCCGGCCTGGTAGTGGATGGCATACACATAATAAGCGGGCCCGCTATCAAAACCGTAGGTCACGCAGATCGCATCTCCCTGATCATTGATGGCTACATCCGGATAGGCAAAGTGATGATCCGTCAGGGTGGCCACCGGCGCCTGCGCCTGCCAGCCGCCGCCGGCTTTTAAATAAATGTTGCCGTATAAATGCCAACCCGTGCTGGCAAAGTAATTTTCCTGCCGGTAAACAGCCACACCGTCGCCGTATTTGTTGATGTCCACTTTGATGTTGTCCGCATAGCACGTATTGACCAGTGCATCGATGCGCACATTGCTTTCCCAACCCACATTGGCAATGTAGTGCCGGCCATAAGGATAAGCCGTTGATGCGGGACTTTCCAAGAATCCGGCCAGCGCATCTCCGGCCGCGTTCATGGCCAGGCGCGGGGTTTGATTGGCATACGGCGAGCCCTCATCCAAAAAAGCGGGTGTGCTCCAGCCGGATCCGGCCGTGTAGGACATCAGGTACAGGCGTTGCGGGGTGTTGCCGTAGTTGATTGTACACAGGACTTTCCCGTTGGCGTCGATTCCGAATTCATTCCCGTTCACGTCATCCGTGATGTTAATGACCTCCGCGCTGCTCCAGCCGGTGGCGGGCGTGTAATATTTGGAATAGCAATCCGCTGCCGCGGACACATACTCTTTTAAATCCACCATCACCACGCGGTTGTCATTGATGACCGCATTGGATATCCAACTGTTCACGCTGGGATCCCGGTCCAAACGCTGAATCTCATACCAGCGCACCCCGGCAAACTTAAAGCGCCCGGTGGCCGGATCAATGGCCACTGTGCCCGGCGGGGGAAAATTCGCATTGTTCATCTGCGCTCCGGAAAGATCCGCGCCGATCACGGTCAGTCCGCGGGTTTGCGCATAATCCTGCCCGTCCTGATAGATGACAAATTCTGTTCCGTACAGCAGGGGCACATCTGTCAAGCTGATCGGCGCGCCGTCCGCGCGGGTCATTTGGAAGTCCGCATTGTCCGGATCAAAATGAAAGGTGGCCGGATTGGAGTCCCCCGCATTTCCGGGAGCATCACCGAGATTGGTGTCTGCTGCTGCTGACAACGAAAACAGACACAGGGCCGTAATGAATGAAAAGATCCTTGCCGGAAAAACAACCTCTTGAAACCGCCTCATCGCCATCCCTCCCAACACATCCGATTCGATGTGCAAATGCTGTCGAAGCATGTCGCTTGACTGTCAATTGATCAAATAGAATTCCACGGTTGCTCCATGTCCCCCGTGGTGCATGGCAATCAGATACATCTATTATGCGCAGGAAAGGCGGGACGGACAACTATTAATTTGATGGATACTGTTTTTTATGAACCTTGGAAAAACAGTTCATTCGGATGAAAAAAACATTGGATCTCATGAATTATAATTCCACCAAAACCGTGTCCAGCTCAGGATGGTCCAGGCGGCGCTTGATGTCCATCAGCAGGGGATAATTTTCGGGCGCGACCAGGGCCTCTTTTACCTTAATCTCCTGCACTATTTCCAGTTGCTGTGTCCGCGGCCGGCTGACTGCGACACTCACTTTCCCCAGCCCGTTAGGCAGTTCGAAGTTTAAGTTTCCAGGTGACAGGAGGACTTGGCTGGTTTGCCCGGGCAGCCGGATATGGTAGCTGATCCTGCCTTGGTTGTTTATCCTGCTGTGCCAGGGGGCAAAGCGGCTGTCCGTGCGCAAGCCGGGAAGATAATAACGCATTCCGCCCGGCAGTTCAAAATACAGGCGTTTCCCGTAACGCACGGCAAATCTCCTGATTTTGGCGGTAAACATCAGCTTGCCCGGATATGTTTTGTAATCAGTGACCAGCTCACCCACGGCTTGCGCGTTTTGGGAAAGGCCGGCTGTGATTTCCTGATAGTGGCGACGCCTTTCTTCGGGCGGGAGTTCAAAATAAAATTTGTGAAAATTTGCAAAAGCGGCCCCGTATAAGTATTTGGTCCAGGTGACCAGCGCGTCGCCTGCTGTGCTTACTTCAATAGTATATTCTTCCACGGCGCCATCGTGCATTTCGGTCAAACTTTGAATGCGGATGAATTCGCCGGCTGCCGTCAGTCCAAGATACTGGTCGTGAGAAGTGGCGCCCAGTCGGGCGTATTGATCCGTGTCATTAAGGTAAAAGCTGTCTTCGCCCAGTTTGATGCGGACCAGGACCTGGTCGAAATGTTCGGCCACCGGATATTCCCGCAGGGGCTGCTCCAGGGATTCAATCCTTGGGTTCCAGGTGGCCAGGATGAATTCAGGCTTAAAGCCAGAGGCTGCCAGCAGGGCGTATATCACCGCCGCCAGGTCCGCGGAATGTCCGTAGCCTTCCTGCAGGGTGCGGTCTGCGGGGGTGAGATATTCCAGGGGCAGGTCATAAAAAGCCGGGCCTGCCAGACGTAAATTGCGGGCAGTAAAATCCCGGATGGCCAGGACCTGTTCTTGCTTGGAATTGCAGCCGCGGATGATTTCTTGAGCCAGGGACTCGGTTTGTTTCTGGCCAACAGCCGCCTGCTGCAGGGCCGTGCATACGGTCCGGGCATAGGTTGTCCAATCGCCGGTGGAGATTTTGGCCCCGGGCACAAAGCACCAAAGCGGCGGCAGTGCATCCTCGCGTTTTATGGGAGCCTGATTCCGGGCAAGCCAGGTCAATAAAGCGCTGTTGCCGGATCGCTTGGTTTGGAAGGACACCCGGTCACGGTGCGTGTTTTCCCAGCGCAGCAGGCCGCTAGGTGCCGTGACCCTGAGTTCCTCCAGATCAATGGGATCATAAGCCGCAAAGGTTTGATAGAGCGAGAAAAAAGGCCGGCGGCTGCAATGCTGGACCGTTTCAAATTCAATACTGCTGCCGATTTCCACGCCCGGCAGGCTGGCAACCAGGGTTTTGGCCGCCGGGTAGCGGGGCGCCGACCCAACCCAGTCCGCATCCATGAGATTGATTTCCTCGGGGGAGATGATCTGTACTTTGCCGCCGGGGCTTTTGACCACCGCCTTTTTCAACGCCAAGGTCGACCAGACCGGATTGTAGGTGAATTTCAGTTCGGCGTTGGATTTTTTACCCGCATAGGTGAGAATCTTTTTCTTTACGCTGGTGTGTTCTGTCCATTCGTGGGCAGAGGACAGCACATAAGCACTTTTGAGGCTGAGGATTTCCTGGTCAGCATCCTGGCCAGGAGAGCCGGTTTGAAAAACCGGTTTTTGACGCAAGTCGTATTCCATGTCTTTAAGCAGCTTTTTCAGGCCGAGATACTCTGCAGGGGAAAATTCAACGCCGGTCAGTAAAAACCGCTGCCGGCCGCGCAGGTGCTTATCCTGCAATTCCAGCCTGGTTTGAAATTCGGCTTTTTTTCCCGATCTGGGCTGCCAGGCAGGCAGGGAGACCGCCTCTTCCAGCGGCGCGCTGGTGAGATCCAAATCCATGCTCTCCTCAACTCCGCAGGCTATCTCCGTATGCAGGGGATACTGGCGTTTTTCCAGGCCGGTCTGTCCCAGGATGAAATTGATGACACCGACCGATGTTCCCAAAAACGGCGGCTGGAGCAGAGAGATATCCCGGCCGGCCACTGGAAAATCCTCGGCCGTATACTCAATTTTCGCGCGCAAAGGCTCGCTTAAATCCTGGAGATTGGCGGGTAACAATTCAAATTGCTGCAGGCGCGCGCCGGCGGCCGTGTTTTTCACTATGCCGTCAAAGTATTTGCGGCGTTCCTCCGGCTTCATCCGCGCAAAAAAGCCCCGGTAGGCGCTGTCGTTTATGCCCTCAAAAACCGCGGACACCTGCATGGCCAGGGTGCCGTTGTCTTGCAACCGGCCTTGGCTGGTTATCTTTACCAGGTTGTCCGTCGCCGGAATAATGGGGGACACGCGCAGGGACTCGCCTTCCGGGGTGGCGACCAGATAGCTCCGGTTGCATAAATAAGCCGGCAGCAGTTCCTTGGTGTTTTCATCCGTGGGATCCATCAGCAGATAATCGCCTTTGTCTTGCGCCACTGCGACAATGGCGTGGTTAAAGTAGGGTTGGGGAACATCCTCGTCTTTTTTGGGGCCGACCATGATCAGGGTGGGATAAGCGCGCAGGCCGGCTGCACGCAGCATGGAAACCAAAAGCGCTGCCTTGTCCCGGCAGACGCCGTAGCGGTTTTGAAAAGTCAGGCTTACATCATGCGGCTCGTACCCCGGCGCCTCTTTTTCCGTGGTCAGGCCCAGATAGCGGATCTCCTGGGAAACAAACTGAAAAATGCTGCGGATTTTGGCGTTGTCATCAGCGCAACCTTCGGTCAGCTGCCTGACCTTGGCCTCCAGGTCCGGAGTCGCGGCCTGGAGGTGAGGCTCGCTTAGCCTCCAGTACCAGCGCGAGATATCCTCCCATTTTTCAACCGTGCTGAGCAGCAGCCGCTGGACCACGGAATAGATGTCGGGCATTTGGGGTTCGGGGAACATGCGGGCGACATTTTTAACTTCCCACTGGTACTGAATCTGCGCCCCGCGGGTTTGCCGTGAAAAAGACACGGTCCCCGGGATTTTGCCTTTGAGCTGTATGTTTTGTATGGGGCGCTGCGCCGGCGCCAGCACTTCATAGGTCAGGTGGCGGATGGGCAGGGTGTATTCGAAAACCTCATAGCCGCTCCAGGTGTCCGGCACCCGGGCCTTGGCAGTGATGCGTTTGGAAACCAGGTGCACCAGATCGCCGATCTCCACGCCGGGCAGGGAGACCTGCAGGAGCTTGTCATTGGGATTGAAAATATTGCTGCCCATTTGAGAAGAATCGATCATCATGCGGCTTTGTTTTTCCAAATCCAGGGAGTGCTTGGAATGGTCCGGCTTGATGATCTCGACCAGGGTGTATTCCGCGGTCTCATAAGGCAGGGTGAAAGCCAGGGTGCGGGTCTGGGCGTTGCGTTTGCCTTTTTCCGTCAGCAAAAGAATGTATTCGTCGTCCCAGGTAAGGCCGGTGCCGTCCGGCCGGTATTCTTCATGAATGAATTCATCCACCAGCACTTCGTCGGCATTCGGATATTGGGCGGAAGTTATTCCCGCAGCTTGGGCCAGGACCCGCTGCTGGTTAAGAATGCCCGAGGACCAGTCTGCTGCCGCCCAACCCGGGAGAGGGCAGGCCAAAAACAGCAGCAGCCAGAGCAGGGAATAGCAGCGCGATTTTTTCATCATGGAGATCCTTTCCGGGAATAAAGCCTGGTCAAACTGTAACACAGGCGGCAGGGTTTTTCCAGGGTGCTGTGGAAATTGCATGTGGGGGCCTTTAAAAATTACACGTTAGTCTTATTCGAGGGGCGGGCAGCCGACTTGCTCACCCGCGCCTGCCCGTCCCCATACCCGTCTTGGCCAGCAATGGCGGGAGTGACGAAGATAAGCGATTTTTAGAGGTCCATATATTTGAGACGACCCCGTTTTCCGCAAAGCCGCCTTTAAAAACGCTTGCCATAAACCTAATAAATAGGTAATATAACCTATAAAGTAGGTTATAGGAGAAAAGGCATGCTGGAACCGCTTTTGGGCAATGCGACCGTGGAAAAAGTGCTGCTCTACCTCAACCGCTACCGGCAGGGATATGCCAAAGGCATGGCTGATTGTTTTTCCCTGCCCCTGGTGATGGTGCAAAAACAATTGAAGCGCCTTGAGGATGGAAATGTGCTGGTCAGCCGGATGTACGGCCGGACGCGGCTGTATGAATGGAATCCGCGCTATCTTTTTTTGAAAGAGCTGGCCAGACTGCTGGACAAAGCCTTTGCCTTCCTGCCCCAGGAACAAATCGAACGGTTCTATATGCGCAGGACCCGCCCGCGCCGGATTGGAAAACCCCTGTGAGGAATTCTTGATGGATTGGTCAAAAGACGGGATACGGGAAGTGGCGGCAAAAGTCTGCGGCCATCTGAAAAGCCGGGGCATCCAGGCCACGCTGGTTGGGGGCGCTTGTGTGGCCATTTATTCCAAAAATAAATATGTGTCCCAGAACATTGACTTTGTCACCTTCGAGGCCCTGCCAGCAGTGGCGAAGGCCTTGGGAGAAATCGGTTTTACGGCCCAAAGCAAGCGCCATTTTGCCAGGCCGGATTGCCGGTTCTACTTGGAGTTTCTCAATCCGCCGGTGGCCATCGGGGGACAAGGTGTTGCTGAATATAAAATCTTGAACAGCCGGCATGGCAAAATACGATTGTTGACGCCCACGGATTGCGTGAAGGACCGTCTGGCTTCGTTTTATTACTGGGATGATCCGCAGGCGTTTCAGCAGGCGTTATGGGTGGCAAAATCCAATGCCATTGATCTGCCGGCTGTGGAAAAATGGTCCAAAGAGGAAAGGCAGCTGGTGAAATACAAAAAATTCCGCCATGCCTTGCAGACAAACGCTGATGTTTAGTGTACAGGCACGGATGGCAAAATGAGTTTGTTGGAGTAAAAGCATCCTTGTTTTGCCCTATCCGCTCTGCTTTTTTAAATCCTTGAACAACCTGGCCAAGTCCGCGGCCTGGTAGTGTGCATTCAATCCGCTGGGATTGGGCAAAACCCAGATGCGGGTGCGGCCGATGCGGCCGGCCTGCAGGCCGGTTTTTACCTGTTTTTTCCCAAAGGCCAGGCCGTAAGCCTGCAGGCCGAGCACGGCCAGAAAGCCGGGACGGTATTTGCGGACCTTGGCCGCCAGCTGCCTGGCGCCCTGAAAAAATTCGGCGGGCGTCAATTCAGCGGCCGAGGCGGTTGTCCGCTTCACCAAATTGGTTATGCCGTAGCCCAGCGGCAAGAGATCGCGCTCTGCAAAAGGGGAGAGCCGCCGGTTGGTGAAGCCGGAGGCGTGCAATGCCGGCCAGAAGCGGTTGCCGGGCTTGGCGAAATGATGGCCAATTGCCCCCGAGTAAAGTCCGGGATTGATGCCGCAAAAAAGCACCTTCAGGCCCGGCACCACGACATCCGGCACGGTCTTTTTCCGGGCGGCCTGCAACTCGGCGTTGGTCGGTTTGTGCGTCTCCATATTGCTGTTGCCTCCCGGTGTAAAAAACATATCATACTCCAGATGGAAACCGGATGAAACCATTTCCGCAAACACGGCACTGGCCAGAGGAGACTTATCCATACAAGAAAAACCAGCATCCCCTGCATTGGCATTGAGCGGCTGGGCCGCTGCACAACCCGATTTACCCGAGGTGCACCATGCTAGCAAGCAACTTTAAAACCATTGATGAATATATTGCCCTGTTTCCGCCTGATATCAGGCACCGCCTGCAGCAGCTCCGGCAGGCCATACGCTTATCCGCCCCCGAAGCAATTGAAACCATCAGTTATCAAATGCCCACCTACAAACTCAAAGGCAAAAACCTGGCGCATTTTGCCGCCCATAAAAACCACCTGGGGTTTTACCCCACGCCGTCGGCCATCAAGGCTTTTGCCAAGGAACTCTCACGCTTTCCACAATCCAGGGGCGCGGTGCGGTTTTTGCCGGACAAGCCCATCCCGCTGCCGTTGGTTAAAAAAATCATCAAATTCCGTGTCAGCGAAACGCTTGGCCAGGGGAAGGCCGCCGGCACAATGCAAGTCTGCAGCCGGGGCCATGAATTTATCAAAAGCAAGGAAGTGCCGGTTTGTCCTGTGTGCTGGCCGGGGCGGTATAAAACAAAATAATGTGCCGGCGGACCCCCGCTATATATAGTTAAACGGCTATTAGGACAACGTCCCCCATCCAAAAATATTTTAAGAAATATTTATTGTGATCTTTTGCTGTTTTGATACAATACGTATGTTTGGCCTTTAATGCCGGGCCCCGCCAAACAAGCATGAGGGATATTCCCGACAACCAGGACGTGATGCCTTTGCCCAAACTCTTGATCATTGAAGACCAATTGTCTTTGCTTGAGGTTTTATGCACGGCCTTTGAAGACGATCATGAGGTGCGCCCGGCCAGCAGCGGTGAAGAGGGCCTGGCCATTGCCCATGAATTCTCGCCGGAATTGGTGATTACCGATTATGCCATGCCCGGCATCAATGGTTTGGAAGTGGCCAAGCGGTTGTTGTACAATCTGGACAACGGCAGGGTGGCGCTCACCGACTACAAACGCACAGAAGCCGTGGCCGAAGCGCATGCAGACCGCCAACCCATGCTTGACGCCCCCCCAAAATTCATCCTCATCTCCGCGTTGCTGACACAACAGATCATTGCCGAAGCCAAGGCGCTGGGCATATCGGCCTGTCTGGCCAAGCCCTTTGATCTGAATGAATTGCGCGGCATCATCCGGAGGCTGACCACCGGCACCGAGCATCCCTAAACCCCGTCACATTATTCCGGCGGTTCCTGCCACACAATATTTGTCATGCAAGACCTCGTCAAAAAGGTTTTACAGCATGCTGCCATAGCCGAACAACCGGGGTTTTTCATCACCCTGCTAGATCTTGTTTTTTTTGTTTTTAAGCAGGGTTGCCGCCCAATCGCGCCGGGTCCATAATGCGCAGCCACCCGCAGTCTCGGTTAACAGGCCGTGCTCCTGGCGCAGGCGCTGAAGAAAAGGGGAATTCAGGGCTTCCTGCAGGGTGTGGTCGCGGAGGGAGATGTCTGAAAAGGGCGCAAACGGGCAGGGTTCGAGCGCACCGTCCGGACTGATGTGCACAAAACCGCGGCCCGAGGAAAGACAGCCGTCGAAAACCCGGTCATTGCCCGGCAGGGCGATGAAAATGCCCTTGGTCTCACGGTTGGACCTGTCGATGAACTGATATAAAAATTTTTGATTGTCTGTGGTGAGCGCGTCTTCATCCGTGCCGGGTTGTATGGGAACATATTCCACAAAGAAAAAGAGACGGCAACCCTGAGCCAGCAGATGCCGGATGAAATCCGCCTGCGTGATTGCCGGCAGGGAGGTGCGGGAGGCTGTCAAAGAAACGCCCCAGAAAAGGCCCTGGCGGGAAAGCAGGGGGAATTGATTCTGGATCTGGTTAAAAACCCCCTGTCCGCGCCGGCTGTCTGTGCAGTGCATGTCTCCCTCCAGGCTGAGGCAGGGCACGACGTGGGTTTGGCGTCTCAGGGAGCGGATCACCTCCGTTGTTAGCAGGGTGCCGTTGGTGAAAATGACAAACAGCATCCGCGGAAAGGGGCGGGTGATAGCCAACAGATCGGGACGCAAAAAGGGCTCGCCCCCGGCCAGGATGGAGATGGAAATCCCCAAGGACTGCGCTTCCTTGAAAAGACGATGATACTCCTCCAGGGAAAGCAGCGGCTGGGTGCGACGGGGCAAGGCCTGGGCGTAGCATCCCTGGCAGGTCAAATTGCAGGTTTGGTTTACACTGGCAATTAAAACAGGGGGGATGGTCAAGCCGCGTTTGGCCCATTGCCGGCGGACGCCTCCTGCCTGCCATTGCCGGTAAAGCATTTTGGTCATGGGCCAGAGCAGACGGCCCGAACCCCGGACCTGGCGCAGTCCTTTGAAAAAAACACTGCGAATCTGTCGGTTGAACAACTGACGGTAATCAGCCGGCATGCTTGACAAGCGCTCCTTTACTGCGGATATTTGGAAATTATGTCATTAAACCAGCGGTTTGACAAATGCTGATTTTGCACCGGCGGCGCCTGACACTATGCCGGCACCGGGGCTGCTCCTGGATTTTTTTGAAAAAAAACTTGGTGGCAATCAGGACTGTGTTATAATTTCCACGATTTTTTACGTGGGAGGTCGCGAAAATGACAAAATTGGTCATGCTGCGCCATGGCGAGAGCACCTGGAACAAGGAGAACAAATTCACCGGCTGGACGGATGTGGATTTGTCCGAAAAGGGATTGCATGAGGCCCATGAAAGCGGAAAATTATTAAAAGCCGAAGGCTATGCCTTTGATGTGGCGCATACATCCGTGCTCAAGCGCGCCATCCGCACCTTGTGGGTTGCTTTGGATGAAATGGATCTGATGTGGATTCCGGTCCATCGTACCTGGCGTTTGAACGAGCGGCATTACGGCGGCTTGCAGGGTTTGAACAAGAGCGAAACGGCCGAGAAATACGGTGAAGAACAGGTTAAAATCTGGCGCCGCAGCTATGATATCCCCCCTCCGCCCATGGAGGCCAATGATCCCCGGCACCCGGCGCATGATCCCCGTTATGCGGATCTCTCCCAGGAGGAGAGGCCGGCCACGGAATCATTGAAGCTTACCCTGGAACGCGTGCTGCCGTATTGGGAGCAGACGGTGTTTCCACAACTGCAAGCCGGGAAAAAGATCCTCATCGCAGCGCACGGCAATTCTTTGCGCGCCCTGGTCAAACATCTGGATCAGATCCCGGAGGAGGAGATCGTCAACCTCAACATCCCCACGGGCGTGCCGCTGGTGTATGAATTTGACGGCAATTTCAGGGTGGTACGGCACTACTACCT
>JAFGIQ010000051.1 GCA_016929575.1 candidate division FCPU426 bacterium | reverse complement strand
GTGCCGCGCAGTTTATTCACCACCAGCGTGGCCAGCGCCTCGCCCTCTATGTCCTCGGCGATGATCAGCATCGGTTTGGAGAGCTGAACAACCTTCTCCAGGAGCGGCAGCAGATCCTTCATGGCGCTGACTTTTTTGTCATAGATCAGCACCAGTGCGTTTTCCAGCACCGCTTCCATGCGTTCGGAATTGGTGACAAAGTAGGGTGAAATGTATCCGCGGTCAAACTGCATGCCTTCCACCACCTCCAGGGTGGTGTCCATGCCTTTGGCTTCCTCGACCGTGATCACGCCGTCGCGCCCCACTTTTTCCATGGCTTCGGCGATCAGATTGCCGATGACCGTGTCGTTGTTGGCTGAAATGGCGGCCACATTGGCAATCTCCTCCTTGCCCTTCACTTTGATCGATATCTTTTTAAGCTCCTCCACCGCCGCGTGTACGGCCGCCTCAATGCCTTTTTTGATATACATGGGGTTGGCGCCGGAGGTGACGTTTTTAAGCCCCTCGCGTATCATGGCCTGTGCCAGAATCGTTCCGCTGGTCGTGCCGTCGCCGGCCACGTCGTGCGTCTTGGTGGCGACTTCCTTCACCAGCTGCGCACCCATGTTTTCATAGGGGTCTTCCAATTCGATCTCTTTGGCTATGGTCACACCGTCATTGGTGATGGTGGGAGCGCCGAATTTTTTATCCAGCACCACATTGCGTCCCTTGGGCCCCAAGGTCACCCTGACTGCGTCTGCAAGCTTGTTCACGCCGCGCTGCAATGCGCGGCGGCCTTCTTCATTATATATCAGCATCTTTGCCATAACGGTTTTGTCCTCCTCCTGGGATATAAAAAATGGATAGTGCTCCGCTTCCCGCAGAAAGCGGCCCGACCTTTATTCTTCGATGATGCCGTAAATATCATCCTCGTTCATGATCATCAGCTCTTCATCGCCCAATTTGACTTCATTGCCGGCATATTTGCCAAAAAGCACTTTGTCCCCGGCCTTGACGTGCATGGGAATTTTCTGCCCCTTGTCGTCGGTCTTGCCCGGGCCGGCGGCCACGATGGTTCCGACCAACGGCTTTTCCTTGGCCGTGTCCGGAATAATGATGCCCCCTTTTTTCACTTCCTTTTCTTCCTCGGGTTTCACCAGGACGCGGTCCCCCAGTGGTTTGAGTTTCATAAAAGTACACCTCCCCAATGATTAAATATGTTAGCAGTCTGCTGGCCAGACTGCTAAATCCGGATGATAAATATATTCATTTTTGAAAAATAAATCAAGTAAAAAAAATTATTTTTACATATTTTTTCACACGAGTCTCCCCGGGCCAAAACCAGGGGTTGCTGTCCTGCTTAAGGCAGGCCCCCCAACACCCCGCTTTCACTCAACGCGTCCAACGCCTCCCGCGACAGCTTTGGGTCAAGGTTTTTGTAAAAGAATTATGCAGGCCGGGTCCCCTGACGGGAAAAAAAGTCAATCAGCCACTCCGCCACTTTTTTGTATTCGTTGTCCAGGGTCAGCACATGGTAGGAATCCTGCAGCCGGTGCTTTTCCTTCACCAACGAACCGGCGTGTTCCATCAGGTAATCCAGGCAGGCCGGCGGGATGGTATGGTCTATTGCCGATTGTATGCCCAGCAGCGGGACGCGCAATGCCGGAACATCGCGCCGGGCGACTTCCATGACGCGCAGCAGATCCTCGAGGCTTTTCATTTTCCAGCGGGTATAGGACTTTTCCTGGAATGCCTTTCCCTTGATGTCATTGCCGATGCTTTGTTTCCAGGGCATGAGCCATTTGATCACAGGCAGAAACACCAAACGCCAGTCTTTTAAAAACAATGCCGGCGCCAGGGCTGCCAGAGCGGGCACCGGCCGGTTGACGGCCACGTGAATGCCCAGCGCCCCTCCCATGGAAAATCCGATGACTGCGGGTTTGTCATATTCGGCGGCCAATTGATCCCACGCCTGCAAGGCAAAATCAATCCAGTCCTGGCAGGAATGCGCCGCCATATCCTCGGGCGTGGTGCCGTGCCCAGGAAGCAGGGGCATGGAAACCGTATATCCCGCGGCCGCCAGCAGTTCGCCGATGGGCAGCAGCGCCTGGGTGGTGCTGGTAAAACCGTGCAAAAAAAGCAGGGCGCGTGGTCCGCGTTTCAATACATACGACTGGCCGCCAAGTGCTTCCCCGGTCATGGCTATTCCCTCTTTTCCTTGATGGAACGGATCAGCTCCATCAACGTGTTCATGCTGCCTTTGCTGAAGGCGGCGCGGTCGTATTTCGCCAACACCCGGCCGGATTCGTCCTCGATGCTCAGCCCGGTATACTGGCTGAATTCGTAGCGCCGCACCATTTTTTTTGCCGTCTCAAAGAGCACCTTCAGGAAATTTTCCCGCAAGGCCTCGGTCCCCGTGGTTTGAAAGGAAGGCGCCCGGGGATCAAAAAAAAGGGTGAGCACGAATTGCCCTTCCTGGCGCGCTTTGTCCGTGTAGTCAAAGCGCCCCTCCAGGCCGCGGATGGAAAACAGGCGTTCAATCACCAGGTTGATCTGGAGTTGCGTGCGCAGGCGTTCCGCAATCTGCCTGGCCAGAAAGTCGCTTACTTTCCAGTCGCGCAGGGCAAAGTTCGTCCCGGAACCGGTTTCCGGCGGGCCCTCCGACTCCACGTCGATCAGCAGGCGCTGGAAGTAATCATTGCGCGAAATATCGTCCATGATCAACCGCCGGATATCCTTGATGTAGCGGACAAATGAAACCTGCACCGTGCTTTTGGAATCCCGGATGGCGATCACAAAAAAATCATAAGGAAATTCGGAGGAGAGCGTGACGCGCGAGGTGGTCAGCATCACATCTTCTATTTTTTTCAGGGCTTGATCGGAAAAAGTGAGGTCCGGAAGCAGCGTGTCCTCCATGACCACCAAAGCGCCGATGGTGCGGTTGTTGGTTTTTACCACCACATCCACGCCGTATTCTTTTTCACACAACTCGCGGATGGTCTTGTCCACACTGCCGGTGGGATAGGAAGCCCGGCAGCCGGCCAGGATAAAAAGCAGCCCGCCGGTTAAAAGGAGGCGCTGTATACTCACGTGTGCGAAGTTTCTTTCTTGCCGCGGCCTTTTTTCACGGACTTGGCTGCCGCCTCGCCAGGGGCTTTGGCGCCGCTTCTGCCCTTGGCAGGCAATGCCTTCTGTTCGCTTTCGCCGGGCAGGGTTGCAACCGTGGTCTGCACTGTTTCGGCCACAGGATGCGCCAGGCCGTACTCGTTAAAAATCGCGTCGATTTCGTCATAATCCAATTCTTCCCTTTCCAAAAGCTCTTTGACAAAACGGTCCACGATATGCCAGTACTTTTTCATGACGCGAACCGTATCTTCGTGGCACTCTTTCATGATCTTCTCTGTCTCGACGTTCAGGCGTTCCTTCAGGGACTCGGATACCTGGCTGTCGGGAATCACGGCAAAATCGCCTAAAAATCCGTTGCCTCCCATTCCGACCCGCCACACCATGGTATGTGCCATCTGCATGGCGTGTTGAAAATCCGCGGCCACACCGGTGGAAGTCACCCCGTAGCGGAGCGCTTCGGCCACGTACCCGGCCAAAGACACCTTGATGTTGGCCATCAAAGCCTCCCGGTCCATGGTATAGAGCTCCTCACGGGGCGAGTGATGGACCACCCCCAGTGCGCCGCCCCGGGAAATAATGGAGGCCTTGAATACATCGTCCGTGGGATGCAGTAAATACAAAACCACCAGATGGCCTGATTCATGATAGGCCACCATCTCCCGTTCATGGGGCGTCATGGTTTTGCGGTGTTCAATCCCCAGCTCGATCCGTTCAATGGCCTTGGTCATATCCGCGTATTCCACCTGCTCGCTGCCGCGGCGCATGGCGATCAATGCCGATTCCTTGATGATGTTTTCAATTTCAGCCGGGCTTTTGCCCACGGACTTGCGCGCCAGGCGCCCGACATCCAGGTCCGGATCATGTTGCACCTTGGCCAGATAGTAACGGTAAAGCTCCTCGCGCTCCTGGAGATTGGGTTTGTCGATATAGAGTTTTCTGTCAAACCGGCCCGGCCGCATCAAGGCCTGGTCCAAAACCGTCTCCGCGGCATTGGTCGCTCCCATCACGATGACGTTCTCCCCTTTTGAGCCCAGGCCGTCCATTTCCACCAGCAATTGGTTTTGGGTGCTGTTGGTTTCCTCTCCGCCGCCCATGTAGCTGAAAGTCCGGCCGCGGCCGATGACTTCCACTTCATCGATAAAGACAATGCAGGCGCCTTCGGCATAGGCCAGTTGCCTGGCCTGTTTAAAAAGTTTCCGCACGCGCGAAGCACCCACGCCCACAAAAACCTCGACGAATTCCGAGCCGGCCACGGATAAAAAAGGCACTTTGGCCTCGGTGGCAATGGCTTTGGCCAGCAGGGTTTTCCCGCAACCCGGAGGACCCACCATCAAAACGCCCCGCAATATCTTGCCGCCGATCATCTTGAGCCGGGAACGGTCTTTGATCAGCTGCACCACTTCCCAGGCTTCCCGCTTTGCCTGTTCCAGTCCGATGATGTCCGAGAAGCCAACGTTGACATGCGTCGATTTGACTTTCTGTTTTTTCATCTTGGAAAAACCGCCGCGGAACACCGTCATGTACAAATAGACAAAAACCACGGCGTTTAAAGCCGTCATCAGCAACTGCAGCGGCAATGTAGCCAAGGTGAGATTCAGATAGAAGGACTCCAGCGAGGCCAATCCGATGATGGTGAAAAATACCAGCAAAATGACGGCCACAATAATCAGCAACCGTACCCAATAATTCATCAACCAGACTTTAATGCGACGATACCACATGATGCAACTCCTTTAAAACCGTCAAAGGTTGCCGCCGGACAAAAAGAAACCTTTCCCGGGCATCCCCGCCGTATTGCGGACCGCCGTTTGCCGCAACCTGCCTTTGGGCTTAGTTTGATTTGTAAGAAACAGCGGACGGATATTACTGCGACCGGAAAACCGTCATCCTTCCACCTTATGCGTTAATACCACTATCTTGATGGCGCTTTTTCTTTCCCCATCCAGCTCAAGATGCATGAATTCCGGCCGGAAAGTAAGCTCGATCTTGTCATCCGTCAGATAAGAACGCGAGATCGTGATGGCCTTGATGGCCTGATTGACGCTTTGAGGGCCCATGGCGACCACCTCGATGTCTTTCCCTTCGCGGATGTTGTTGGCTATGGCTCCGGCCACAGTGGCGGGGTTGCTTTTCCCAGCGACCTTGAGTGTGAGGATTGGCATGGTTACATGTCTCCTTTGCGGCGTATTTTGTACCGGGACCGTGCCGGCCGCAACCTTGAATAGGGTATTTTCTATAAGTGTAGCATATTAATACTTGTTTTTCAATGCGACTTCTTATTCAAAGCATGCGCCAGGGCATAAACCTCGGCCCTGGCCATTTTCTTGCTTCTGGCCACGCGGGCTACGGCCTGGTTTACGCTCAGGCCTTCCGCCTGCAAGCGGCGCAGTTCTGCTTCCGGGTTTTCTTCACATTTTGGCTCTTCTTCCCGGCTGCCTTCCACCACCAAGGTGTATTCTCCGCGGCTCATGACTTTTGTCCGCTCCAGCAGTTTAAAAAAACCATCCCCGATGAATTCTTCATGTATTTTGGTCATTTCCCGGCAGAGCACCGCCTTGCGTTCTCCCCACACCTCCAGCATGTCCTGCAGCACTGCAGCCAGCCGGTGGGGTGCCAGGAAAAAAACCATTGTCTGGCGGTGGTTTTTCAGCTTTTCCAAAAATGTGCGCCTAGGGCCGGTCTTGGCATCAGGAAAACCGAGAAACGTAAAGCTTTCCATGGAGAGCCCTGATCCTAAAAGGGCGGTCAGCACGGCCGAGGGGCCGGGCAACACCTCGAAGCGGATGCCGTGACGCCGCACCTCCTGCACCAGGTGGGCTCCGGGATCTGAAATACCGGGCACGCCCGCATCCGTTACCAGGGCAATATGCCTTCCGTCCTGCAAGGCTTGGAGCAGTTCCCCGGTTTTGCGCTTCTCCTGGTGTTGATAATAACTCACTAAAGGACGGTGGATGTCGTAATGCGTCAATAATTTTCGGGTGTGCCGCGTATCTTCGGCGGCGATCATGTCCGCCTCACGCAGACAGCGTAAAGCCCGGAGCGTAATGTCTTCCAGATTGCCTATCGGGGTGGCCACCAAGGAAAGCAGCCCCTCTCTTCGTTTACCTGGCGGCAGTTCCTTTGCGGCCTTTCCCTCCAGCAGCCGGCCTTTTTTTTGCTCTGGCATTGGCCCCCTCTTATGGAGTGATGGTCGGCCTTGACATTTGCCTTTCGGCTTCATGCACCAGCATTTCCAATTTTTCCAATTCCCCGGATTTGAGTTTTCCCTCCCGGATGATCTCCTCCATGACTTTCAAGACAAACATCAAATGCCCTCCCAGGCGGGGATCCAGCTTCCGGTCGGCGTCGGCCATTTTTTCAATGGCCCGTAAAAGATCCTGCAGACGGGCCGTTTCCATGCGCGTGAACTTGGCCTGGAGACGGTATAATTCCTTATGCAATTGCGCACAGGTGGCAGTCACGCTTATTTTGATGAAGCGCGCTTTATTGGCCTGGATGAAAACGACCATCGCCGTGACCACCACGGCCAGAAAGACCACGGTGCCAATCAACCAAGCTGACCCGCTGAAGGACGGCCGCCTGGCCGGCGTAACCGCCCCTTGCAGTTGAAGCGACTGTTTTTCCTTTTTGGCGCGCTGTTTTTTCCCCATGGCCTCTCCTATAGCTCTCCCAGCCGCGGAATATACGCACCAGCCATCTCGGCCTGGAGCGGAAGTTGCCCTTGGGAGGCGGAAAGGCGCAGACGTCTGTACAGCCACAACAGTTTTTCCTCCTCCAGCCCCTGTTTCTGCAGATAGGACAGCGAAATGCGCATGTCCGCGATCTGGTGGAGATAAAAATCCATTTCCTTCCACAGCCGCTCCCGGTTCAGGCCGGCGGATGAAATCTCGTGGTCAAAGGTGCCTGGCGCCCGTTCCAGGACAGCGCGGGGGACGTTGAAATGCCTCGCCATTTCCAGCATCTGGCTTTGGTAGATGTCGCCGGCGGGATTCAGCGCGCAGGCCAAATCGCCGTATTCGGTGCCAAATCCCAATAGACGTTTGGTTTTATTGATGCTTCCTACAACCAGGGCCTTGCTCGATTCCGCCAAATCAAAAAGCACGGCCATCCGCTCCCGCGCCAGCCGCCGTCTCCGTTGGGCAGGATTTCCCTGGGCCGGCAGGGTGTCAGCCGCTCTGAGCAGCGGCCGCAAATCCTTCATTTCCAGATGGCAACGCAATGAACGTGTAATGACATCCGCCCGGGAGCGGACCCCCAGCCCTTTTTCCGTCTCGATAAAATGAATAAAACGGACGCGTTCACGTCCCAAAGCCTCAACCAGCAAATACGCCGTCACCGCAGAATCGAGACCGCCTGAAATGCCCGCGATAACCTGTGCAGACTGCGATTGTTCGACCTGCTCCTGGATGAACTGCACGCATGCATTTCGGGCTTGCTGGCAGTCCAGTCCGGGATATTTGAACCCGCGCAAACCCGGTTGCAGGTTGCCGGTGAAGGTGACGACCATCTCCTTGTGTTCATGCCACAAGGCCGTAAAAAAATCATACTGTTCAAGAATTTCATCCTGGCTTTCCGCCAAAAATACCGTACGGGGCCTGGCCCGGTCCCCGGGTGGATGAGGCCGAAAAGGCCTGGATCCCTTGCGCGGATGGGTCCTGGCAGCCAGGGCGGAAGTATCCGCCGCAGGCCGGACCGCGGGCAGTGGCGGCGCCGCTTTGTCAACCGCAGTGTCAACCACGGCTTCTTTCTGCCGGCCGTCGTCTATAGACGGCGTTGGCATTGGCTCCGCTTCCTGCTGCATCCCGGCCGCCTTGTCACCAGGCTCGGTCTGGGCCACAGCCCCTTCCTGTGCCTGTCGGCGCCGTCGCCGCCAATAGGACGCCGACGGCCTTCTGCGCCTGCGCCGGTACGCGTGCGGGGTGGAGGAAGCGGAGGGCGTTCCGTTTACAGGTGGGTTTTTTTGCTCCTCAGTCATTCCCTCTCCTTTACCTCAATCATTCCTGCACTCAGTGGGGCGGGAACGCGTGCACGAACCGCAGGGATTGAGCAGGTCCGCCAAAAAGGTTACAGCCGCGGACTTTTCTTTTCCGCTGCCACCTTGGCAAAAAGATATCTCCGGCAGTATTCGCGTAATTTGGACAGCCATGTCCTGCACTCTTAAATCAATACCCCAGCGTTTCCAGGGTTTCCAAATTCCTCAGGGCTGTTTCATTATTGGTGTCCAGCAACAGGGCTTGTTCCCAGTGCTGGCGCGCACGCTGATACCGTCCCTGTTTGAAATATACGGTACCCCAATTATTATAGGCGACAGCCAGACGCGCATCCAGCGCCACTGCCTGTTCAAAGGCCGCTGTGGCGTCGTCCAAATGCCCCATCTGCAAATATACGGTGCCTAAATTATTGTAGGCTTTGGCATCCTGGGGCTGCAAACGCAACAATTGTTGAAATTCGGTGAGCGCTTGGTCGTATTTTCCCTGTTTGTAATAGACCAGCCCCAAAGAGCGGTGGGCTTCCCCGTCCCGGGGGCTGTTTTGGGTGAGGCGCTGGTAGGCCTGCGCGGCTTTGTCGTCTTCACCCTGATCGGCGTACAACTGTGCCAAATGGTTCGTGGCCTCCGTATGATCCGAAAAAAGCTCCAGGGTTTTTTTCCAGGATTCATAAGCGTCGCTCACCTTGCCTTGCTGCCGGTATGCCTGCCCGCGGACAAAGTACGCTTCCGCCAGCCTCCGCGCCGTGCGTTCTTCCGCCGGCAAGCGGGCGTGACTTTTTTCCAGCACCTCCAAGGCTTCGTCCTGCATGCCCTTGGCGGTCAACGCTTCGGCCAGCTTGAGGTGAATCTCCGCGCGCGCAGGCTCTTCTTCGGCTGCGCGATAATACGCGGCAATGGCTTCATCCACCTTTCCCTGTTTCTCCAGGTCCTGGGCATGGCGGTACTGCCCGCCCACTGTAGCGCAACCATTCATGCACAAACAACAGGCCATGACACCCACCCACAAAAAGCCGGTTTTGGAAATTACGCCTCGCGTCATATGATCCCCGATGAATCTCCCCAGGCTCCGCCGGTTTGGCCTTCCGGTCCTACTACGGTATCAAATTGACCGGAGGTTGTCAAGAAACCGGGCTTAAGCCCGCACCTTGGCCGCGCGCTTAAACACCGCATGCGGCCCTGCCTGCGAAAAACAGGGAACCCGCGGGTGAGGGTATTATAGATTCACGGCGCCTTGCTCCAATGCATCCAAAATATCCAAAAACTCCTCTTCCGTATTGCTGGTGTTGATGCGGTGCCTGACGGCGGCCACGCCGGGCAGGCCTTTTAAATACCAGGCCGCATGCTTGCGCATTTCCAGCCGGGCGGTTCTCGCGCCTTTTAACTGTTTTAGCCCGGCATAATGTTCCCGGATGATCCGGATGCGCACCGGCAACGGCGGGGCAGGTAAAACCGTCCCCGTGGCCAGATAATGGTTGATCTCCTGAAAGACCCAGGGTCGGCCCATGGCTCCGCGGCCAACCATAACCGCCGCGCAACCTGTCTCCGCCAGCAGCGCCTTAGCATCAGGCCCGGTGACCACATCGCCGTTCCCCACGACCGGTATGGAAACGTTTTCCACCACGGCTTTGATAATCCCCCATTGTGCGCGTCCTTCAAATTTCTGCGCCCGCGTACGGGCATGCACGGCAATGGCCGCCGCTCCGGCCGCTTCTGCGCGCCTGGCAATTTCCACGGCATTGATCCTGGTATTGTCCCAACCGGCCCGGATCTTAACCGTGACCGGCCGGGGACAGCGCCGCACGCAGGCGGCAACAATCTCCTGCAGCAATTCCGGTTCCTTCAACAAGGCCGAGCCGCCCCGATGCCGCACCACCTTGGGCACCGGACAACCAAAATTCAAGTCCACGATATCTGCGCCTGCTGCCGCCAAATACAGGCTGGCTTCGGCCATGGCCTCCGGCTCGGCGCCAAAAAGCTGGAAAGCCAGCGGCTTTT
>JAFGIQ010000050.1 GCA_016929575.1 candidate division FCPU426 bacterium | reverse complement strand
CTATTTAGAAGTTTTTTATTTTTTTTTAAAAGAAAAACCAGGATTGTCAGTCAAAACAATCAGGACCATCAGGGCAAGATATCCATTCTATAAATATATATAGGAGGATTCTATGGGCAGGCCACTTCGAATCAAAGCTTCTGATATCACCTATCATATTACCTCGCGCACAAATGGAAAACGGTTATATATGAAAAAAAGCAGAGACCGGAGGGCTTTGTGCCGTTGTCTCCAGAAAGTACAACACAAATATAAATTCATAATCTACGGCTTTACTCCCATGGGCAATCATTTTCATTTATTATTGAAAATAGCAGACACAGCCGATCTTTCACAAATTATGTGTGAATTCAAAACCGCATACGCCAAGTATTACAACAGCAAATATAATACATCAGGACATTTCTGGGGCGATCGTTTCCGTTCTACACTTGTTGATGATGACAAACACTTACTTGCTTGCTTGCGCTATATTGATAGAAATCCTTTAACCGCCGGACTGATAAAAACTCCCCAGTTCTGGCGCTATGGCACCTACGCTTGCTATGCTTTTGGTGCCAGGCACGAATTTTTAAAAATTAAGCTGCATCCTACTTTTTTAGAAATGGCGAGCACGGGCGGACAACGGCGTCTGTTATATCGGGATTATGTTTCGCGGCCTGATTCTTTATCGGATAATTTGCGGAGAACTTTGGACAAACGGCTTTTTTGGGGATCCCCTGCTTTTATTTCAACGTGGGAAAAAGTGGCCGGCATTTAGGCCGAGGCCAGAGCCTGCTTTAAATAATTCAGCGTGCCGCCAGCAATGAGGATTTCACGCTGGCGAGCAGATAAAATGCAATCCATTTCCCATTCCTGTCCATTGCTCTCGTTTTTGACCAGGAGTTTTTGACCTGCCACAATTCTGGCCTTAAGGTCAGGCAGTGTCAATGGGTGCCCTTTTTCCACTTTGGCATAGTCCTCCGGATTTATAAACGTCAGAGGTAAAATGCCGAAATTAATCAGGTTGGCAAGATGGATGCGGGCAAAAGACTTTGCCAACACGGCCCTGACGCCCAAGTAACGCGGTGCCAAGGCCGCATGCTCCCGCGAGGAACCCTGGCCGTAGTTGTCGCCCCCAATAACATATCCTCCATTCTCGGCTTTGGCGCGGGCGGAAAATCCATGATCAATCCCGTCAAAAATATATTCCGAAATGGCGATGATGTTGGAACGCAAGGGCAGGATGTGGGCACCAGCGGGCATAATATCATCGGTGGTGATGTTATCCCCGAATTTGGCTAGCACCTTCCCCTGCTCCTCTGCACGGAGTGGACCAAACTGCGGCAGGGGTTTTATATTAGGACCGCGCACAATTTTTACCTGGCTCCCTGCGGTTGCAGGTTTAACCAGCAAGCTGTCCGAAGGTTCGGCTTTTTTGGGCATGACAAATTTTTTAATGCCTTGTATTCTCCGGGGATCTGTGATTTCGCCCGCCAGCGCAGCCGCAGCTGCGGTTTCAGGCGAAACCAGATAAACCTGTGCATCTTCGGTTCCAGAACGACCTTTGAAATTGCGGTTGAAGGTGCGCAGGCTGATAGCGCCGCTGCAGGGGGCCTGGCCCATGCCGATGCAAGCACCGCAGGCTGGTTCCAAAATCCTGGCTCCGGAAGCAATCAGGGATGCCAGGGAACCGTTTTGGGCGATGGCCTTCAGTACTTGTTGCGAACCGGGATTGATCACCAGGGAAACCTCCGGATGCACATGTCTGCCCGCCAATATGCCCGCTACGGTGGATAAATCCTGCAAGGAGGAGTTGGTGCAAGAGCCGATGACAATCTGCTGCGGCCTGGTTCCCTTTAATTCCCGCACGGGCACAACGGCATCTGGTGAATGCGGCCGGGCGGCCAGGGGTTCCAGCCGGGACAAATCAATGGCGATCTCCCCGCCGCTGTAGTCCGCGCCGGGGTCTGCTTCCACCCGCTGAAAATCATTCTCCCTTCTTTGGTACTTTAAAAACGCGCGCGTGACTTCATCGGCAGGAAAGACACTGGTCGTGGCTCCGGTTTCCGCCCCCATATTGGTGATCGTTGCGCGCTCCGGGACGGTCAGGGTATGGACCCCTGGGCCGGCGTATTCTAATATTTTACCCACGCCTCCCTTGACACTCAATCGCCGCAACACTTCCAAAATAATATCCTTGGCTGACACGTTTTTGGACAGACGGCCGGTCAAATGGATCTTTACAATATGCGGATAAGAGAAATAATAAGCGGCTCCGCCCATGGCCGCGGCCACATCCAATCCCCCGGCGCCGATGGCAATCATTCCCAAGCCTCCGCCCGTGGGGGTGTGGGAATCCGATCCCAGCAAAGTTGCCCCGGGTTTTCCAAACCTTTCCAGATGTACCTGGTGGCAAATGCCATTGCCGGGCCGCGAAAACACGGCGCCGTATTTACGGGCCATGCTCTGCAAAAAAGCATGATCATCGGCATTCTCAAAACCGGTTTGCAGGGTGTTGTGATCCACATAAGACACGGATAATTGTGTGCGCACGCGCGGCAATCCCAATGCTTCAAATTGCAGCCACGCCATGGTGCCAGTGGCATCCTGGGTCAAGGTTTGGTCAATGCGCAAGGCGATCTCCTGCCCGGGGTGACATTCCCCTGCCAGACAATGTGCTTGCAGGATTTTTTCTGCCACGGTTTGCGGTTTTGCCACTACCCGCTTCCGGAAGGGAGTCTTTTTACTTCGCCGACGTGCCATGCTTTTATTCCTTTCTATATGCTTTGGGCCCTTCTTCAAACAGGTCGCCGCCTTTTAAATCCACTGCGACCACCGCCGGGAAATTCTCGACTTTGATGCTATACACTGCTTCCGGACCCAGGTCCTCATAGGCGGCCACAGCCGCGCCGTATATTTTTGACCCGTAATAAGCGCCGGCACCACCGGCTGCGGATAAATACAGCACTCCGCGTCTTTGAAACTCGGCAACTATATGGCCCGATAACGGCCCCTTGCCTATCACTCCGCTTACACCCGCGTCCAACAGCAGGGGTAAAAAAGGTTCCATGCGCCGGCTGGTGGTAGGGCCGGCCGATCCCACTGATTCGCCGGGCGCCGGCGGTGTAGGACCGACAAAATATATGCACCGGCCTTTTAAATCTATGGGGGGCTGTTTTCCCTCCAAAAGCAGGTCATGTATGCGCTGCAAGGCAGCATCCCGGGCCGTATACAAGGGCCCGCTGAGATTCACCCATTCACCGATGCGCAGATTCTGCACAGCAGCCGAATCCAGAGGCAAGGTCAACCATACGCTGCTCATAATTTCACCTCCGCCACACGGTGGCTGTGGCAATCGACATTGACGGCCACCGGCAGCGAAGCGATGTGGCAGGGCGCCGCTTCTATGGCAACGGACAAGGCCGTGATGGACCCGCCCCAACCCTGGGGCCCTATACCCAAGCGGTTGATGCGCGCCAATATCTCTTTTTCAAGTTTGGACAACCCGGGATCTGCTGCGCTTTCTCCTATTGTGCGCAGCAGCGCTTTCTTGGCCAGCAGCGGCGCTGTGTCAAAACTGCCGCCAAGGCCGACGCCGATGATGACCGGCGGACAGGCGGTAGCGGCATTTAGGCGTACACTGTTTACCACAAAATCCGCGACTCCAGCCTCTCCGGCTGAAGGCAGCAACATGGCCTGGGTGCTGGCGTTTTCACAGCCGCCGCCCTTGGCCATAATCTGCACTCTAAATGCCTTGCCCGGCACCACCTGATAATGAATGACGGCCGGCGTATTATCCCCGGTATTCATGCGCTTCAGCGGATCCGCGGAAACAGAATGGCGCAAACGGCTCTTCACTGTTGCTTGGCGGACTCCGGTCTGGAGCGCTTCCTCCAAGGAACCCTCCACTGCCACCTCTTGTCCGATGTCCACAAATAAAATGGTGAGTCCCGTGTCCTGGCAAAGCGGCAGCACTCCGGCGGAAGCCATTTGGGCGTTTTGCAACAACAGCTCGAGGGCTTGGCGTCCCAAAGGGGAGCCTTCCTGCTCCAGGGCGGTTTGTAAGGCGGCTTTTACATCAGGCCGGATTTGAAAATGCATTTCCATGATGGCCGCCGCAACCGCAACCGTGATATCACTTGCTGCAATGGATCTCATGCCTTGACTCCTTTTTCATGGTGGCAGCAGAAAAAATGAACTTGAAACCTCTGAAAAAGGTTTTATAGCCATCCGCGTGAATGGATGTTTGGGATGGGGATAAAACGGCGTTCAGCGAATGCCCAGCCCAAACATCCGTTTGTAATCAGTTTTTCAGAGGTTTCAACTTATTCCTTTTCTCTAAGCCACTGGTCGATCTGGCGGCATAAAGGTTCCAGGGCTGCCGCGGATTTGGATAACGCAGCCCGGTCCTGCTCTTTCAGTGGTATTTCCAAAATGCGTTCAACACCTTGTGCACCCAGGACCACGGGCACCCCCAGTACGATATCCCGGAAACCATACTCGCCCTGCAACAGGGTTGCACAGGGAAGCAGCGCTTTTTCATCGTTTAAAACGGCGGAGACCATGCGCACGGCCGAGGCTGCCGGAGCATAATAGGCGCTGCCGGACTGCAGCAGCTTGACAATCTCTCCCCCGCCGTCGCGGGTGCGTTGAATAATAGCCGACAAGGTTTCGGCGGGCAGCAGGGACTCCACCGGCGCACCGCCGACGCGTGTCAATCCCGCGCACGGAACCATGTCATCGCCGTGTCCGCCCAGCACCATGGCCTCGATGACATGCGGGGAGATACTCAGCGCCGCGGAAAGAAAAAAGCGATATCGGGCCGAATCCAAAACTCCCGCCATGCCCACCACCCGGCCCGTGTTATATTTGCTGGTTTTTAAAGCCGTATAGGTCATGAGGTCCAACGGGTTGGTTATTAGGATCATGACGGCTTCGGGCGAGGCGGCGGCGGCATGGCCCACCACCGTGTGCACGATGTCAAAATTGATCCGCAATAAATCATCACGGCTCATTCCGGGTTTGCGCGGCGAGCCAGAGGTCACGACGATCACATCCGAATCAATGGTTTCCTCATATTTTTGAGTCCCCTCCACGCGGCCTTGGTATCCCAGGATCGGAGCGGATTGGTTTAAATCAAGCGCCTTGCCTTTTGCCATTCCTTCGGCAATATCGACCATGACCACATCGCCCAGATGTTGGGCCAGTATTTGCTGTGCTACCGCAGCCCCTACGTTTCCTGCGCCTATGACCGTGATTTTTTTTCTTGGCATAAGACCCTCCAGCCGTGGCTTGATTGCATGCTTGCTGCTGACTATTTCATCCTGTATTGACAGCAAATGGACACAGCATCAGGTGATACTCTGTGTCATTGCTGCCCAAATTGCACGAATACTGCCGCAGGCGTCCTTTTTCTTCCCAATAATCCCTCCGGTCAGGGCTGCTGGTGCCAATTTTTCAATAGTTATCGTGTTTTTCTCAATCCCAATTTGGACACTTGTGACTCTGTGTATTATCCGACAGAAGCGCCGGTCAATGCAAACAGCTTTTGTTGCATCGTGCGGATTTCTGTCTTGCCAGCAGGATTATTCGGCGATGGCACTATAAAAACAGCAAGGTGCTGTCAGGCAGCGCAGGAAACAACACCTTTTCCTAGGCCAGGTTTTCTCTGATGGTCTGCGCAAACTTGCTGCATTTAACTTCTTGCGCCCCATCCAATTGGCGGGCCAAATCATAGGTGACGGTTTTACTTAAAATGGTTTTTTCCAAAGCAGCCTTGATCATCTCGGCGGCTTCGGACCAGCCGATGTGTTCTAGCAACATCGCGCCCGACAGCAACAGGGATGCGGGATTGACCTTGTCCTGGCCGGCATATTTGGGCGCTGTTCCATGTGTGGCTTCAAACAAGGCCACCCCGTCTCCAATATTGGCGCCAGGGGCCATACCCAAACCGCCAACCTGCGCAGCACATGCGTCCGAAAGGTAGTCGCCGTTTAAATTGGGAGTTGCCAGCACTGAATACTCGTCCGGCCGTAAAAGCACCTGCTGAAACATGGCGTCGGCAATGCGGTCCTTGATCAGCACTTTTCCTTGCGGCGCCTTTCCATTGTATTGGTGCGCCGCGTCTTTCTCGGTAATGGTCTGGCCGCCAAACTGCTGCGCTGCGGCTTCATATCCCCAGTCGCGGAAAGCGCCTTCGGTGTACTTCATGATATTGCCTTTGTGTACCAAGGTGACCGAAGGGCGGTTGTGATCCAAGGCATAGCGGATGGCCGCAGCCACGAGCCGCTGGGTATTTTGCCGTGTAATGGGTTTGAGCCCGATGCCGGCCTCGGGATTAACCGCTGCGTGCAGCTCGGTATTGATGAAGTGTGCCAATTTCCTGGCTGCATCGCTGCCGGCGGGCCATTCAATCCCCGCGTATACATCCTCCGTGTTTTCCCGGAAGATGACGACATCGAGTTTTTCCGGATGGATGACCGGCGCCGGCGTGCCGCGGTAATAGCGTATCGGCCGCACACAGGAGTACAGATCCAGTATTTGCCGCAAACTGACGTTGAGCGAACGAAAGCCGCCGCCCACGGGCGTGGTCAGGGGGCCTTTGATGGCAACGCGGTATTCACGGATGGCCTCCAGGGTCTCTTCGGGAAGTGCGGCCAAACCCGCAGCCACGGCTTTTTCACCGCAGAATATTTCCATCCACTTGATTTCCCGCTGTCCGCCGTAGGCCTTGTCAACCGCCGCATCCAGCACCACGCGCGCTGCCGCCCAGATATCAGGACCGATCCCGTCCCCTTCGATAAAAGGAACAATGGGGTGGTTCGGAACATGCAGCGTCTGTTCCTGCCATTGGATTTTTTCCCCGCGGGCAGGCTCCTGATATTTCACCTTCTTCATCCCTTACCTGCTCCCATGATGCAAATAGCCGACCCATTCCGAAAAATGAATGCGCGCCTGCTCCCACATCTCCTCGTCGGAAATGCCGGTAACGCGGCCGTTTTTATACTCTTCATCAACCCATTCTTTGATGGCGACCACGCCGGGATCGTTTTTTTCCACTTTAAATTTCTCCGGAATCTTGAGCCTGGAATTGATCCAATAGGCGATCCCGGCCACGCCGGATTTGTCCGTAATGCCGATATCCACCGGCCGGTTCAACACTTTTTCGGTGTCAAAAATATTGTAAATTTCCTGATCTTTCATCAAGCCGTCGGCATGAATGCCTGCGCGGGTGACGTTGAAGTTTGCCCCCACCAAAGGCTGATTCGCCGGCACCTTGTAGCCGATCTCTTTTTCAAAATAGACCGCCACTTCGGTAATAACCGATGTGTCCATTTCCGCCAGTTCGCCGCGCAACCCGATGTATTCTATCAAGAGCGCTTCAATCGGCGTGTTTCCCGTGCGCTCGCCGATGCCCAGCAGCGTGCCGTTCACTGCCGAACACCCATAGAGCCAGGCGGCCACCGAATTGGTCAGGGCGCGATAGAAATCATTGTGCCCGTGCCACTCCATGAGTTCGGAAGGCACCCCGGCATATTTGTGCAAACCGTAGACGATGCCGTTGACATTGCGCGGCAGCATAACGCCCGCCACACTCACCCCGTAGCCCAGTGTATCGCAGGCCCTGATCTTCACCGGAATGCCGGATTCACGGGAGAGACGCATCAACTCCTGGGCGAAGGGCACGACAAAGCCGTAGAAATCCGCCCGGGTGATGTCCTCGAAGTGGCAGCGGGGAATAATGCCGATTTCCAACGCTTCGCGGACAATGCCCAAGTAGCTTTCCATGGCCTGTTTGCGTGTCATTTTCAGTTTGTTGAAAATGTGATAATCAGAGGCCGAAGTCAAAATTCCGGTTTCCCGCAGCCCCATTTCTTTTACCAGTTTTAAATCCTCCTTTTTGGCGCGTATCCAGCCCGTGACTTCCGGAAATTCGTAGCCCTTTTCCAAACATTTTTGGACCGCTTCCTTGTCTTTATCGGTGTACAAGAAAAATTCGCTTTGCCTGATGATGCCGTTGGGTCCGGACATTTTGTGCATCAATTCATACAGCTTGACGATCTGCGCCACCGTAAAGGGAGGAAGAGCTTGTTGCCCGTCCCTAAAGGTGGTATCCGTGATCCAGATATCCTCTGCCGGCATCAAAGGGGACACCCGGTGGTTAAAGCACATCAACGGCGGCATTTCATAACTATAAATATCCCTGTATAGATTGGGTTCGGCCACCTCTTGCAATTGATAGTTATATTCTTCGCGCATTAAAGTCCTGCGGTGTTTGTCGAATACGACCATGACGTGGGCCCTCCTTTTCCTGGTGAAAATTTTATTCCGGATGGCGGTGTAACACTATACGGGAGGGATGAAGGAATGTCAATCCGCGAAAATGTTTTTTTAATTGAACGCAGCGTATGTTTCCTAAAAAGCGCCTGTTTCACAAGAATATTCTTGTTATAGCCGCCAAATGTTCGTCGCTGGCCAGGGTGTGATATTGCCTGTAGGGTGTAGAGCCGCGGCCTCACATCCAGTTGAGGTTATGTAAATAGGGGATAGCCTCTCCTCTTTGGACACCACCAAGAAACAAACCTCCGGAAAAACGGATACTCCTATGGCGCGGCGACGATCAGGGCAACGCGAGAAACAGACGGTAAATCAGGATAGCCGGCCAGATAAAAGCTTTGAGCACCCCTAAAAACCCGCTCCAAAATCCTTGGGATTGCTGGATAAAATATACGAGCGCTCCGATGACTCCCAATCCATATAAACCCGACAAAGAAGCATCTCCCCTCATGGTGTATCTCCTTTCTTTCCCTTGGATCTTATCCATCCTTGATAAAAATAATATACCAGCAGCAGGGCGGCAGCCAAGAGCAGGCCCCATTTACAGCATGCAGCCAAGGATGCGCCCAAGAGCAGGCGGGCGTCGGGAATCCACCCTTGCGAGAACATAAAGAGGTGCATGCTCTTCCCAATATAATCACAAACAAGTGCCAGCACAGGCAAACCAATAAAGACCTGCTGCATTTTGTTGATAGTGTTGGTGCTGCGCAATACGAGCAATGCCATGAGCCCGGATAAAAAAATCCCGTAGCCAAGCGGAAAAATAAAATCCATCCACATGCTTGCTAAATACGCATCAATGCCGTCCCCTCCCCAGAGGGCGACAACTTTTAAAGCCCTCTGCACCGTAAACGCAAATTGTAACTCTGTGGCATGCTCTCTCACTTTTTGCATTTGGGTGGCGAACATCAACGCGTACATGCCTGCCATTACTGTTCCTGAAATGATCAAAACCGGCAAACGGGAGAATTGTCTGTATGTTTTCACCAAATAATGACCCATGCCTTCTCCTTGCCAGCATCTTTTCCTGCACTGTAACCGCCCGCCGTCCTACCGGTCCTCCCAAATATCCGCGGCTTTAATCCAGCCCTTATACCCTTCGGGCGACAAGCCGACCGCACGCCAGCCATCCTCTTGTCCCAGCATTCTCACTTCGCGTCCTTCGGGGACAGTAAAACCCACCTGGTTTTCTTCCCCCGGACCATTGCGCGCTTCCGCCTGCTTGCTGACAACCACTCCCCAGCGCACCTGGCGTTCGGTAACAATCCGGATGCAGGCCCAGACGGCCAGCAATAAAAATACCGCTCCCATCACGCCGGCGGACCAGCGCCAAAAAACGCTTTGTCCATGCATCCAAATCAAACCGGCCAGCAGCGCGCAAAATAGCATATAAGCCAGCAAGCCCGCCTTGGCCAAACTCTGCCCGCGGAAACGGCCCAGCCACCGGTGCAGTAATTTTTCCCGGGCCCCGGCCTGTTCCTCCGGCCGCTGCACCCGGCTGCGGCTGTACTCCAAATTATATCGTATGTCATCATCCGCCGGCGCCCTGTGTAGGGCCCAGCGATAATAGGCAATGGCCCTGCCCAATCGTCCGGATTTGAATTCCGCATTACCTAGATTATAATACAACTCCGCACTTTCCAAACCCTGATTCTCCAATTCCTGGTATTTTTTTATGGCGTTGTCATACTCTCCCTGGTCATAGGCCTGCCGGGCTTCCTGGGCGGTATGCTCAAACACGCTGGTGCCCGCTTCCTGGGACCATGCTGTCCGGGCTGCCAGAAAAAAAAGAACCACCGCTAAAATCCGTTTCATGCTCCAAACTCCTTCCCCAGGATACCCTGCCCCATCCCAAGGGTGTGCTTTTAGACAAAAACTTCACATCCGCCGTCCCGCGTCCGTGCCTGGTTTAGGCAGGCCGCATGCTCCGGACCTCCCCGCG
The DNA here is from genome assembly GCA_016929575.1 of candidate division FCPU426 bacterium. GTDB lineage: Bacteria > Oederibacteriota > JAAXVQ01 > JAAXVQ01 > JAUVAV01 > JAFGIQ01. The sequence goes on along the minus strand of JAFGIQ010000050.1, from coordinate 1,351 downwards.
GCGGGAACCGGTTTTTTCTATACTCTGCGCTCTTTGCGCAGGATTTTGCCCAATTGTGTCAGCAAAACTTCGGCTCTTTTTTCATGCGCACCCATTTCCGCCAATTCACGACCGCCGGCTGCGAAACGGGCATAATCGGTCTCGTCGAATAATTCTGTCAGCTGTTCCAGCAGGGCTTTTTCCGCTCCCAGCATGTGCAAGCGGTGGACTATTTCCCTCTGCGTGATGCCGCTGCGCGATACTCCCAGCTCGTCCGCCAGGTATCCGGTCACCGCTTGTGTCAAAGCGCCATAAAATTTTTTCGGATCTCGCCGCAAACGCGCTTGTCGTGCCTGTTTTAACGCCTGACGCGCACTTTTGCTGGCAGTCAGTTTTCTGGCATAGCGAGGATCGGCAGCCAGCCGGTCCAGGTGTCTTCTCCACCCCCAGAGCACCAAAACCACCAGCGGGGGAAAGAAAAAACCCATCAGCCAGAGCACCGGAGAGAGGGGTTCGGCCGGCGGCCGCAAAGGCAGGGCCGTTTTCAAGTAGCGGATATCCCTGGCGATTACTTTCACCCCTCCGCCCGTTGCCTAGGGGGCCAAGGCCGCCAGGGCTGAAACGTCCTGGTCGCCGGGCAGCACGCGCAAAGCGAGGCTGGGCACTTGTACGCGCTCAAATTTTCCCGCGCGGGGATTGAAGTAGCTGTATGCAATCGGCGGAATCGAAAGCGTGCCGCTTACTTCCGGCCTGAGCAGCGTGCGATAAATTTTCACTCCCTGGATGGCGTCTTCTTTTTTCTGGACCTCGGAAGAGGATACGGTTTCATAGACCTTGAATCCGGTCAAGGGGGGCAATTGCGGTTTGCCCACCGATTTGACATTGCCTTCTCCGAAAATCCTGATCTCCAGGGTGACAGCCTCGCCCACCTTGGCTTCATTCCTATCCAAGCGCGCGGATAAAGACCAGGAACCCACGGTGCCGGTGAAATCAGGTGGTCGCCCGCTGTCGGGAATCGGTTTAACGTGCACACCTATAGGTTTGGATTGCAGCGTGACTCTCTGCCCGCTGGAAAAAAAATCGCGAAAGAAAGAGTCGGCAAAGGGATCGCGCATCCGGTGTTGAAAATCCTGAACCTGCACAATCAGATGCGCCGGCCCAATGGTAAGATCTCCCGAAGTGGTGGGAAAAAGCACTTGGCGTATCTCTATGACCCGGTATTCCTGGCCGTTGAGGCGGGTGGTATACTCCCTCTGGGGAGGAAGGTCCTCTGCCCAGAATCCGCTGGTATCCGCAGGTTGGTATTGCGGTTGCGACAGTATGGGTATGCGCGAGAAAAAACGGAAGTGCAGTACCAGCGGTTCATTGACAT
>JAFGIQ010000002.1 GCA_016929575.1 candidate division FCPU426 bacterium | reverse complement strand
CCTATCTCTTCCCTGACCGTGAACCGCAAATAATATTGTGCCTCCAGCTTTGCAATCGGCTCTGCCTGCAAATGCTCCTGATCGGCATGCGGCCGGTAATATATGGCCGGCACCTTCCCCGCCACGCCCATGTGTATGTTCCTGGCAATATAGATGACATCCGACACCACGGCCGAAGCGGTCGGCATCTCACCGGCGCCTTTACCGTAAAACATGACCTGCCCCACGGCGTCACCAACAATATAAATACCGTTGTATACACCCTGCACGGAGGCCAATAAATGCTCTTTGGGAATCAAGGTGGGATGCACCCGCACCTGCACCCTGCCGCCGGCTGTCTGTTTGGCTATGCCCAGAAGCTTTATTTCCTTTTCCAGCTCTTCCCGCGCATATTGAATGTCCTGCACGGTGATGCGGGTAATGCCTTCAACGTACACATCTCCGGGATCAACGCGCCTGCCCAGGGCCAGCGAGGCTAAAATGACCAACTTGTGCATGGTATCATGGCCTTCCACATCCAATGCCGGATCGGCTTCGGCAAAACCCCGCTGTTGTGCCTCCTGCAAAGCCTCCTCGTAACTCTTGCCTTTGCCCATTTTGGTCAAAATATAATTTGCCGTGCCGTTGATGATGCCATAAATGCCTTGAATGTGGTTTGGCGCCAGCCCGTCATTAAGTCCCTGAATGATGGGAATGCCGCCGCCAACCGAGGCTTCGAAATAAATGGCCGCGGAATACTCTTGTGCCGTTTTTTGAATTTCATCCCAATGTGCCGATAAAAGGGCTTTATTGGCGGTGACCACATGTTTGCCTGATTTCAAGGCTTGTAAAATAAAGGTTTTCGCAGGTTCAATGCCGCCTATCAACTCCACCACGATATCAATATCCGGATCATCCAATATTTCCGCGGCGCGGGTGGTTAATATGGCCGGATTCACCTGAATACCCCGGGCACGGGTAATATCCAAGTCAGCAATCTTCTTCAATTGCACGGCCACACCGGCGCGCAGTTTTAAAAGCTCCGGATTTGTTTGCATTATCCTAGTGACACCCGTACCGACCGTGCCCCAGCCAATCAAGCCCACATTAACGCTTCTATCCATTAAAAAACCTCTTTGTCTCCGGTTTGAAGAAAACAAATATCAATTCCGGCATTATACGTTTGCCGGCCTAAGACTGTCAAGTGCCAAGTCCGCAACTTGTTCTTGATTAGCCTTTGTTTTTACCCTTTTTCACATGGTCTGCGGAATATAGCCAGTACTCCGCCTTTTTCCCCGCAGCACTTTTTACCCCTTTATGACCTCCCGGTCAAACTGCCATATTTTCCTCTCACGTGAAGTGCGGAATATTTAAAGTGTGCGAATCCAGTCTCAAGGGAATATGCATGGTTTGCAGGTGATTCATGGCTTTTCAAAAAGCATTTTCTGACACGCAGGCAAACGTTATTTGGACAACCCCATGGCTTTGAATAATCCGGAGATGGAGGTATAATAATCCGCCAGCGCTTGAACGTAGTTAACCCGTTCCTCCCCCAGCTGCAGCTCTGAAGTCAGCACTTGCGAGAGGGGAATTTCATTCATCATCTGCTTGGCACGGTTTATTTCCAAATCCTTTTCCCTGAATTTGATCTTGGATAATGAGGCCGTAACCATGGTCATGGCCTTTTGGTAATTAAAATAATTTTCCTCCACTTCATTGGCCACATTGCCCCGTAATTCAACCAAATCTGCTTCCGAGGTGGCTTTATCCACCTTGGCTTTGGCCAGATTCGAGAAATTCTCCAATTTGTCGAACAAAGACATGGTCATGTTCTGCGTCTGCGAATCCTTGGTATTGTCCTGCTGCCCGAATTTGGTGGGGACGCTTTTCTTGTTTTCCCATGAATATTGGGCGGAATTGGCCCCGATGATCCAGGTGGCCTGCAGTTTCATGGACCATTCATCGCTCAACTCCAAACCTTCCCCTTTTTGGCTCTGGCCGTTTTTACCCACCTGCCCGACAAATTCGATTTGCGGCATGTCCTCGGCCATCTGTACTTTGATGCCGTATAAGTCTGCCAAAGTGGTAAATTCATTCACCGCCAGATCCGGACGGTTTTTAAAACTCAGGCTCAAGCATTCGTCCAATGAGTAATTAAAATCAAAATCCGTGAAAGTCAGCACCGCGTTTATCTGGACGCCGATGGAAGCATCCACATTGCAGGCCTGCCTCAGCTTGAGTTCCGCCAGGGCGATATCCTGCTGTGAAGACAACAGATGATAGTAGGTCTGGTCAGTCTGTGACTGCACATTTAAAAATTCCTGGTAGGTGTTCAAGCCCTGGCGGTAGGCTTCGCGGGAAAAAGAGAGGGCTGATTCCGCGGCCTTGGATAAATCCGCCTGGATTTCAAAAACCATCTGGGTTTTTACCAGCTCATAATATGCCTTTTCCACATTGTAAATAGCCTCCTGCTTGGCCTGCTCATATTTCTTTTTCGCCACCACCAATTTGGTTTTTGCCTGTTTCAGGGTATGCAGGTTTTTCCCGCTGGTAAACAATTTTTGGGTTGTTTCCACACCGTATTTCAAACCGCTGAAATTGCCCCCGCCGCCGCCGCCACCGCCGGATTGGTCTGATTTGCCCTCCTGCCTCTCCCAGCTTCCCTTTACCTGCGGTAAAAAATCGCGCTCCGCCTCCATGACCTTGTAACGCTCGTATTTCACCTCGCGCAGCGCAACCTGCACCCGCGGACTGTTGATCAGGGCAACGCGCTTGCAGTCTTCCAGGCTCGTCAAAACAGTCGGTATGCGTTTTGATTCTTCCAGGGCGGTATCAATGGCCGCCATTTCCTCTGTCTCCTGCGCCGTGGCTTCTGTCTCCCAATATTCATCCTCGTATTCCTCTTCCTTAAAACCCCCGGCTTCAACCCCCGGTTCGCCCTCTTCTTCCTGCAGCTCACCCACATCCTCTTCGGTTATCTCAAACTCCTCCTCCTCTTCAACCGCATCAGGCAGCATATCCTCTTCGCCGGCTGTTGCCGGGGCAGCCGGCGATTCCTCGGCTTCAAACTCGGGTTCGGGAAAATACTCTTCCTCCATGGTCGCTTCCAGATCTTCCCCGGCCGCGGTTGGTTCTTCAGCAGGGGCGGCCTCTTTGGGTTCTTGTTCGAATTCCAACTCCTCTTCATCCTGCAACACCGGCTCTTCCGCCGTGGCCGCCTGGGATTCAGGTGCTGTTGCCGGAGGCGGGGCGCTCTCTGCCGGCGTGCCTGTTTCCTGCGCCTCCCCGCTCACGGCCTCTTCATCATCATATTCCTCCCAGTTTTCATCATCCTCGTATACGTCTTCATATTCCACTTCCGCATCCGCCAGCTCTGTTTCCTGGGCGGCAAGCTTGGCAGGCAAATACAGCAAAGTGCAAAGCACCGGCAGGGCCAGCAGAAAAAATACTCTCAACTTCCCCAACATACTCCCTCCCCGAGACAGGGTCTTATTGGCTTTTTCCTTACGACACGCTTTGGACAGGCACCTGTCCAAACAGCTTGCGTTTGATCCAATGGATTACACTCTTAAAAAAATCAATAATATCATTGAAAATCAAATAAACACACGGTACAAAGATCAGCGTTAAAATAGTGCTGGTAATCAAGCCGCCGACCACAGTGATGGCCAAAGGCGACCAGAGGTTTGACCCTTCGCTTTGGTCCACAGCCATTGGCAGCAAACCTAAAACAGCGGTGGATACGGTCATAAAAATGGGGCGCAAGCGGCTTTGCGACGCCTGTAATATGGCCCGGTAACGCGTCAGCCCCTGCTGCAGCAGCAGATTGATGGTGTCCACCAGGATAATGGCCGGATTGACGACCATGCCGGCCAGCATCAGCATGCCGATAAAAACACCCACGCTTTTTGGTTTGCCGGTGATGTAAAGCGCCAGCACCACGCCGATGATGGCCATGACCACGGATAACATGATGATAATAGGCTGGTAATAGGATTCAAAGAATGCGGCCAGCACCATATACACCAGCAACACGGTCAAAAGCACGGCCCAGCTGAGCTGTTTGGAACTTTCCATCATCTTGTCGTAATTGCCGCCAAAACGGTAATAATATCCCTTTGGAAAATCAATGGAAGTCAGGGCGTCACGCACCTTGGTTACCGCCGACCCCAGGTCAGTGGACACGCTGGCCGAAGTCTGGATCATGCGGGATTTGTTTTTACGCCAAATTTCCGACGGACCCAAACCCGGGGAAAATGTCCCTATTTGGGTGAGATATATCTGGTCGCCGTTGGCGGCGGTCACGGTCAGTTTGTTGATGTCATCCAGCGTAGTGCGAAATTTTTCTTCCAAACGCACGATGGTTTCCACCTCGTTGCCTACTTCGTGGAAATTCGTGGCAATAACCCCCCGCATCTGGGTGTTTACCTCCTCGGCCATGGTCTTGACATTAATGTCGTGCTGCGCGGCCTTGACTTTGTCCACTAAAAAGCGCATTTCCGGACGTCCTTCCTTCATGCGGATGCGCACGTCCGTCATGCCCGGCAGGGTTTCCAGGCGGTTGGCTATGGAAATGGCCAATTGTTTTAAAATAACGTAGTCATACCCAAAGAGATCCAACACCAGGGTTTTGGTTCCCACTTCCTGTTTTTCCTCAAAATAAACATAGGCCGGGCGGAATTGTGCCAGCTGCGGCCGGAGTTCATCCAGGACTTCCTTGGTTGATCGTTTTCGCTGCGCGGCCGGTTTGAATTCCACGTGGATCTCGGAACGGTTTTGTTCCACCAGCGAAGACAGGTTTTTCACTTCCGGTACTTTGGCCAAAAAACGCTCCACCCGCTTGACCAGGTCATTGGAAATATCCAGTTTGGTTCCGGCCGGCAGCGTCAGGTTGCAGGTGACTTTGTTTTCCTCCACGCTGCCCATGAATTCCGATCCCAGTTTGGTGTTGAGATACACCGCCAGTCCCAGCATGACGATTACCAGTCCCAGGAAAATATAGCGGTAGCGGATGGCCAAAGTCAGAAGCTTGCGGTACATGGTCATGAATATTTTGGAATACTGGGTCGGCGCGTTGTCCACCCATCTGCTATCCTTTGCCTTTGCATCCTTCAGCACGCGGCTGGCCATGACGGGCAGAAGGGTTTGCGCCACAAACAAGGAAGCCATCAATGAAAAAATGACGGTGATGGCCAGTCCTTCGTATAGCATGCGGATTTCCTTGTTCACAAAAATAATGGGAAGAAAAACGACCACGGTGGTGATGGTGGAAGCAACAATGGCGAAACCGACCTCTTCCGTGCCCACAATGGATGCTTCCCGGATGGGCATGCCTTCCTGGTTCTTTTTAAAAATGTTGTCCAAAACGACAATACTGGCGTCCACCAGACTGCCGCTGGCCAAGGCCAAACCCGACAAGGTCATGGTATTGAGGGTGATTTTCATGAAAAACATGACAATGAAAGTGGCGATGATGGCCAGGGGAATGGAAACAGCGATGATCAGGGGGCTGCGCAGGCTTTTCAAGGTAATGACCAAAATCAAAGCCGCCAATATGGCGCCATTGACCAAAGAGTCCTTCACCGTGGCAATGGCGGTCTTAATGCTGATGGATTGATCCAGGACTGTCACCACCCGCATGCCTTTGCGCAATTTTGGTTCCAGTTCCTTCATCATTTTGACAATGCCTTCACAGACCTCGATGGTGTTGGCCTGCCTTTCTTTATGCACATAAATGGAGACCGTCGGGGCCGTGTCATATCGCGCATACCCCGCTGCTTCCAGAAAGGAATCCCGCACGCGCGCCACATCCCCCACGCGCACCACCATGCCATCGGGTGAAGCCGCCAGTCCTATCCCCTTGATCCCTTCCACGGTCATAAACTGCCCGATGGCGCGCACCAGATAACGGTAATCGCCTCTTTCAAAATTGCCGGCCAGAAGGTTGACATTGTTGTCATTCAGCACCTTGACCACATGTTCAATGGAAAGATTGTAGGATTGCAGCCGGCTTTGGTCGATTTCCACCAGGATTTTGCGTTCCCGGCCGCCGGATATTTCCACGTTGGAAACCCCGCTCACCCGGTTGAGCGGCTCCTTCAACTCCTTGTCCGCTATTTCACGCATAAATTCCGTGGAAATGGTTTCGGAAAGCAGGGCAAAGATCAGGATCGGCGCGTCCGCCACATCATATTTTCCCAAAATGGGTTTGCGGATGCCCTTGGGCAGCTTGTTGCGCACCTTGGCAAACTTTTCCCTTACCTCCAGGGCGGCAAAATTCATGTCCGTCCCCGGCTCAAACTCCAAAATCGTCTCGGATTTGCCGTCTTCGGAGGAGGATTCGATGTTGCGCAAATGAGAGGCCGTGGCCACGGCCTCCTCCACTTTGGTAGTGACCATGCTTTCCACTTCGGTCGGAGGAACGCCCGGATAATTAATATTGATGGTCACCACCGGATAACTGGTGTTGGGCATCAGTTCTACCGGCAGCTGTATCAGGGAAACCGCCCCCATGATGGATATGCCGATGAAAATCATCAGGATGGTCACCGGTTTTTTGATGGAAAAGGCTGCCAGACCCACTTATGAGACCTCCTCAGCCGGGCGGTGGAAAAGCATGGCCAAACGCTCTTTGGCTTCATCCACCATAAGATAAATGACCGGAATGACCACAATGGTTAAAAAAGTGGAGGAAGTCAGCCCGCCGATGACGGTTACGGCCAGCGGCGACATCAACTCCGCTCCTTCACCGATCGCCAAAGCCAGGGGGCAAAGCGCAATGACAGTTGAAAACGCTGTCATGAGAATCGGCCGCATGCGGATGCGGCTGGCGCGAACAATGGCGTCTTCAGCCTCCACGCCCTGTTCCCGCAACAGATTGGTGTAATCAATCAGGATGATGCCGTTGGAGACGACAATGCCGATCAGCATGATCATCCCGATAATGACCACAATCGAGATCGGCGTGGCGGATAAAAACAGCAGGATCATTACACCGATCAGGGACAAGGGAACCGTGAACATGATGATAAAGGGCTGAATCAATGACTCGAACTGGGAGGCCATGATCATGTAAACCAGCAAAAACGCCAGCACCAGCGCAAAAACCAGGCTCTGGAATGATTCGGCCATTTGCTCGCTTTCGCCGCCGATGTAGACATAGTATTCCTCCGGAACCGGGTATTTATTCAATTTTTCGCGTATTTCGGCAATGACTTCATTGAGGCTGCGCTTGTAAATGTTGGCTGTGACCATGATATAGCGCTGGCGGTCCTGGCGTTTGATCTCCGAAGGCCCCACACCCACGCCGATATAGGCCACCTCGTTTAAAGGCACCTGCATTTCCAGCGGCGAATGCACGAAAAGGTTGCGCAAATCCGTGACATTTTCCCGGTCTTCCTGGCGCATGCGCACGCGTATGTCCACCTCGTCCTTGCCCGGTTCCTTGAATTTGGTCTCGGCCGTGCCTTTGATCGCCAACTTGGCCGTGCGGGCGATGTCATCCACAGACAAATTATACAAGGCCGCTTTGTCGCGCTGAATATAGACCTTGGTTTCCGGCGCTTCCTCCACAATGGTATTTTTCACGCCGTAGATCCCTCTTACGCCCAGCAATAATTCCTCCACATCCTTGGTGATCTTTTCCATGAGATTCAAATCATTGCCTTTGACGACCACGGCCACGGGCGCGCCGCCGGTGAAAGCCGAGATCTGCAGGGCGCTGTCTTGCACCAGATACTCAAAACGCGCCGGACCGGTGTCCAGCTTGTCCACCTTGTCCTTTAATTCCTGCACCACATCACCGGTGGAACGGTCGCGTTCTTTTTTGAGATTAATCATCAATTGGGCCTGATGGGAGCCCATGGCCTCTGCCGCCTGGCCCACATCCTCGTCTTTTGAGGAGCCGATGTTCAGGGTGACGTTGTAGATCTCGGGAATGGCCAGCAAAATATCCTCCACCTGCTTGGCCACCCGGTCGGTGACGTCAATGAGGGCGCCGGTCGGAAGGTTTATCTTGACCACAAACTGCCCCTGGTCCACCTTGGGCATGAACTCCTTTTTAATGGGAATAACCAGGAGCATGGTGGCGAGAAAAAGTCCCAACACCAGGCCCATGCTGACCAGCCGGTTTTTTAAAAACCAATCCAGGGTCAGCATGAAAAAAGACTCCAGCTTGTTTAAAAACCGTTCAACCACGCGCAGGAACTTGATTTCATTCAGCTGCCGTTCACTGCCCTGGGAAACCAACATGGGAATCAAGAGCATGGCGCCCACGGTCGAGGCCATTAATGAAAAAGTAACCGTAAGCGCCAAGTGCGAAAAGAGCTGGCCGGCCACGCCTTTGACAAACACCATGGGCAGAAAGACTACGATGGTGGTTAAGGTCGAGGCAACAACGGCCGTAGACACCTCGCTGGCGCCCACCACGGCCGCCTCCTTGGGTTTCAGGCCCAATTGGCAGTGGCGGTAAATGTTTTCAATACAGACAATCGAATCGTCCACCAGCCTGCCGATGCCCAGCGCCAGGCCTCCCAGCGACATCATGTTGAGGGTGATGTTCGAGAAATACATCAGGGAAAAGGTGGCCAAAATGGAGATGGGGATGGAGGTCATGACAATGATGGAACTGCGTAAATTTCGCAGGAAAACCAAAATGACCAAAAACGCCAGCACGCCGCCCACGAAGGCATCGCGAAAAACGCCGTTGATGGACTGGCGCACGAAAATGGACTGGTCATACACGGTGATGATTTTTATATTGCGGCCTTTCGGCAGGTCGGCCTTGAGTTTGTCCAGCGCCTTTTTCACGTTGCTGACGACTTCCAGGGTGTTGCTGCCCGCCTGCTTTTGAATGGTAATGGATATGTTTTCACGGCCGTTGTAGCGGGAGATGGAAGTTTTCTCCTTGAAGGTGTCCTTCACTTCGCCGATGTCGGAAACCAGCACCACCCGGTTGTCCACGCGGCGTTTCTCCTCGTCCGTCGGCTCGGTAATGGGAACCTCGGCGATGTTGAGCGCCTGTTCCTCCTGCGCCTCATATTCCGCGCTTTTATCCAGGCCAATGGGTGAATTGGCAATGTCGTCCAGGGTGGTGAATTCGCCCATGGTGCGTATGAGGTAATCATAGAAATGCCCGTGGATGGTTCCGGCCGGATAATTGACATTGGAGTTTTTCAGGGCTTCCATGACCGAAAGCGAGGAAAGCTTGGCCGCATTCAGCCTGCCCAGATCGAGGTCAACAAGGATTTCCCGGTCCAAACCGCCGGTAATCTGCACGGCCGCCACGCCTTCGGCTTTTTCCAGCTGGTTTTTAATGATTTTTTTGGCGACTTCGCGGACTTCGTACAGAGGCATGTCCGCTGACACGGACAAGGTCATGGCCGGAAGCTCGAAGGGGTTGAATTTCATGACAATCGGATCTTCGCACTCGCGCGGCAGTTTCTCCTTGACCAGGTCGATTTTTTCCCGGACATTCAGGGCGGCAAAATCCATGGATGTCCCCCAACCGAATTCCAGCATGACCAGGGACACGCCTTCCCGCGAAGTGCTGACAATGCGTTTGACGTTGTTCACGGAACTGCAGGCATCCTCAATCGGCTTGGTGATGAGCACTTCGATTTCCTCGGGCGCCGCGTTTTCATAATTGGTCAGTACCGTCAGCTGGGGAAAGGTAATGGGCGGAAAAAGCTCCCGCGGCAGACGCATATACGAGATAAAGCCCAACAGGATGATGGCCAAAAAAATCATGGCCACAAAAACCGGCCGCCGGACTGCAAATTTGGGTGCATTCCCTAACACTGTGCTTCCTCCGCAGTAATGCTATGCCACTGATGCAAACATCAGAACGCCGAACTTTGATATTCCATAATCTGCACCTTGGCTCCGTCTTTTAGTTCCTCCATGCCCTCCACCACCACCAGTTCGCCTTCATTGATCCCCTCGGTGATCTGGACATTGTCCGTGGTGACATAGCCAAGTTTCACGGTTTTAAATTCGGCTTTGTTGTTTTGGTTTACGGTAAAAACATGATACGCGCCCTTGACCTTTTTCAAGGCCGGTCTGGGTATGATAATGGCGTTTTTGGTCTCGAAAATCTTGATGCGCACGCGCACGAACATGCCCGGCAACAGCAGCCGGTAGGGATTGGCAATCTGCACCTTGACATTCAAGGTTTTGCTTTTGCCCTTGACCATGGGCGCCACATTGGTGACCGTACCGCCAAAATCAAGATCCGGATAGGCATCGACATTGATCTTCACGGATTGTCCCAGCACGACTTTGTTGATTTCGCGCTCCATGATCCCCACTTCGGCAAACACGTCGTCAATGTCCAAGAACACCCCGATTTTCATATTCGGTGTGACCGCGCTGCCCACCTCCACCTCACGGCTGCCCAGGATGCCGTCCGAAGGGGCGATAATGGCGGTTTTGCTCAAATCATTCTCAGCCAGTTCGAGATTGATGCGGGCCTCCTCCAATTTGGCCGGAATGATCGCGCCCAAATCATACAATGACTGGGCATTGCTGTAATCCACCTTGGCCTTTTCATATTTCAGCAACTGTTCCTGCGGGTCCAGTTGGGAGATGATCTGGCCGGCCTTAATTTCATCGCCTTCGCGGAAATAAAAAGCCGAAACATTGCCCGCCACCTGAAATCCCAAATTGACCTGGGCAAAGCCCTTGATGGTGCCCATGGCCAGGATCGAATCGGAAAAATCCGTTTTGCTGATCTTCAAGACATTGACGCGCGTGCCCACATCCGCCACCGCCACGCCGCCGGTTTCCTCCACCTGTTTTTTCTCCTTAAAGAGAATCTTGGAAAGTCCCCAAGCCAGCACCATGCCTACAACCACAATGCCGATGATGCTGGCCAGTTTATGCTCTTTAAACCAGCTGACTACTTTTATCACGTTGCCTTGCTGCTGCTCCCGCAACGTATCGAAGGACTGCTTGACATCCACTCTTTTAAACTGGCTGGCCAGACGGGAGAAACGGCCGCTGGTTTTCTTCTTTTCCTCCTTGGGCGGCGCCGCAGGCTCGGCTGCGGCCTGCTTTTCCTCCTCGGTCTCGCCCATTTCCTGTTTTTTAATCTGCTCGTACGTCAGATTGTACGAGGAAACCAGTTTTGATTCCTTGCGTTCGTCCTCGGAGGATGACTTTTTGTCCTTGTCCTTGTCTTTGTCCTCGCCTTTGTCTTTTCCAAACAATGGGCTCATTGCATCCTCCTGCGCCTGAAAAAATTTATCTTATTGCGGGGGGGATTTTTACCGGCGGCCCGTATGCAACCGCCGGCTAAAAATCCCCCCTCACGGTTTGTGCTGCTGCCGTTTTTTCATCCGTTCAGTTGCCGGATTTGATCAAACGCACATTCACCCTGCGGTTTCTTACCCGCTGTTTGGCATCGGTGTTGCTTGCTTCCGGATCCTTGTCCCCGAAACCTTTGATGGACACTTTGTTGCTGGGGATGCTCTTGATCTGCACCAGATAATCCTTAACCGCCTTGGCCCGCTGCAGGGAAAGCGCATTTTTATCGCTTTCATCCGCCGAGGTGTATCCATGCACCAAAATGGTGCGCTGCGGGAAACGGTCAAAGGAGACGGCGATCTTATCCAAGGCAAAGAAATACCGGTCATCCAGCTTGCTGCTGTTTTGGGCAAAGTACACGGTGGTCTTGGTAACCATACGGCCTTTATCCGTGGCTTTGCCTTCGGCCTCCTGTTTGGCCGCGGCTTCGATGTCATCCATGGCTTTGTTCTTCATTTCCGTTTCACGCCGCGCGGCCCGGATCACGTCGTCTTGAGACCGGCGGATGTATTTTGAACGGGTGCGCTGCTCCTGCTGCATGTCCTTGCCGCGTGCGATTTTGGCAATGAGGGCGCTGTCGATCTTGGCTGTGCCGGGTTTGATCGGCGCGACTCCCTTTTTGCCCGCAGGCACCTGAATGCTGGCGCCCAACTCCTTGGTTTCCTTGGCCACCGCCTGGTCTTCTGGTTTCTTGGCTTCCACCGTGGTCATGGCGCGCTTGGCATCCGGCGCTTTTTGCACCACGACTTTGTCCTCCATGGACCGCTTGGACTTCATCATCATCGACGCTCTTTCCTGCAGGGCGCGTTCCGATGCCGTCAGTTTGCGTTTTACAATGCGCCGGCGTTTGGGGGGCGTCTTGTCTTTCAGGATGCTCCCCCAGGAGAATTTCAGGGACACCCGGTGCGTGACGCCCAAATCCCCGAAAGGCATAAACACATAATCCAATCCCAAAGAAGCATAGCGGACGCCGGCGCCGAAGGAAAAGCCCGGAGCCGTGGTGGAATCATAGCCCGTGCGGTATCCGGCCCTGAGGGCCAGATCCAGGGACTGGTCAGGGGCGCTGCGCATCCCGGTGTGGATCCAATACTCCGCCCCCACATGCATGGTAAGCATGCTCTCCACGGTCTGGTAATTGAGATCCAAAGCCGCGGTCAAATCCTCATCCAGGAACTGGTATGCCAATCCCAGCCCCACCATCAAAGGCAGCGGGTCGTTTTGATTGAAAAATTTCACCGGCGTTCCGATGTTTTTGACCGAGATGCCGACCGTGCTGGGTATGGCGTAGGCCACGCCGCTGTTTTTGGCCAGCCTGCGGTACCAGCGGGTTTTGGACAGCAAAAGCTGGTTGCCCAAATCGACGCCGAAGCTGAAAGACTGGTTGTCGTCTATGCTCTCCTGGATGATTTTGACCCCCACGCCCACCTTGTTTTCGCGCAGGCCCAGATTGCCGGCCCAGGCGAAATTCACCAGCAGATCCGAGGCGCCAAAGGTCCCGCCGCTGTTGATGTCGTCATAGTCTCCGGTGGTGGTTTCCAGGGTTTTGGGAATGTCCCCCAAATATAAAAATCCCAGGCCGATGCCGACCGCGCCGATGTAGTCATATTTGTCCGCATACGATATGTACTCGTAGCGGATGTCTTCAAACCACTCCAGATGCGTGAAGCCGATGCTGCTCCGTTTCAATTGCATCAGGCCGGCCGGGTTCCAGTAGGTGGCGTCCACATCATCCACCACCGCCGTATACGCGGCACCCATGGATTCCGCCCGAGAGGAGGTGCCTATCTTTAAAAACGGCGCCCCTGTTGTTCCCGCGTTTTCGGCCCGGACATCCGCGGTTCCGAAAAACAGGACAGCCCCCAGGAGCCAAATGATCATGCCCTTCTTATTGACGGTCTTGTACACATGCATCATGGTATTCCCCTCCCTCTCGGAGATCGTGTATTGCCTTAGCGTAGAATCGCAACTTTTCCGGTTCGCCGCTCCCCATCTTCATTGGTAATCACATATATATATACACCTGAAGCCAGGCGGTTGCCGCTGCTGTTGCGCACGCCTTCCCACACCAGGCGGTCGGAGCCGTCGTTTTTATCGCCCTCCCACACCAGTTGGCCGGTAATGGTATAAATACGCACGTTGGCCTGGAAAGTCAGGCGGATAAAATTAATGCGTTTGTAATTCGCCTGTTTTTCGACATATGGATTTGGAAACACCACCACGTTTTCCAAATTTCTGGCCGGTTCGGCGGTGGTGGTGGGGGTCTGGGTCATGGTGATGGTCGGCGTGGGGGTCACAGTTGGCGAAGGGGTCAGGGTCGGCGAAACGGTGTTGGTCAAGGTGATGGTGGGCGTGGCGGTAAACGTCGGCGTGGCAGTATAGGTGTTGGTAATGGTG
>JAFGIQ010000049.1 GCA_016929575.1 candidate division FCPU426 bacterium | reverse complement strand
GCTTTTTCCAAGGCCAAGGCTTGCTGCTGCTCAGCTGCCATCAGGCGGTCCGAAGCCTCTGTCAGGGCCGTCTGCATCTGAGCCAAGGTCATCCGGCCTCTGGGCTGCTGGGCCAGGAATTGGCCCCAGTGATACAAGGCCGCATCATTTCCGGCATCAATCAATTTCCGAATGAGGTGCAGGAAGTCCACTTTTTTAGCAAATTCCTGCTGCTTGTCCGCACCGGATGTCTGCAGCTGCGCTTCGCTTGTATCCACGATTTCTTCGCACAAATCTGTGAAAGCATCCGCCGCTCTTTGTGAGAGCAGGTGCTTCCCTGCCCATTGCGCCCAGGCCATGCCAGTAGAAGCCTGGCGCTGCAAAGGAGTTTGTTCTGTAACAAAGTAATCTCCCACCACAGAATTGAGCCGCGACACCACCTGGTCAAAATTATTTTTGGCCTGTGTAGAGTCGTTTACATCCACACGGATGGGAATAAAGCGGGGCAGGGCGGCCAGTTCTGCCACAGGCGCCAATTGGATTCCCTGCTGCCGCAGGCTCTTGGTCTTGGCGGCATTTTTGGCGCCGAAGGACTCTTCACTGCTGGCAGCTTGTAACACCGCGTTCAGCTGGGCAAGCGTGATCTGGTCGGCTGTCACCGGACTTTCAGCCAGCATGGCTTCAAATGAAGCCGCATCCTGGGCCATCATGTTCAGTTTGAGGTAGGCATTCTCCCCTTTGCCTTTTTGTTCGCAGGGAACAGGCGCGACGGTTAGCAGCAAGCGCTCCAGCATATATCCGCGATAAGTCCATTCCGTATTTCCGATTTCGCGTATGCGCTCCGCCACCGCTTTTTCCAGATCCTGGCGCGCTGTCAGCAGTTCAGCTTCATTCAACTGTCCGGTTTGCGCAGATATCAGGAAAGCATGATAGAGTTCCTTGATCCGCCGATCGCGGTTGGCGGCCATGGCAATGGGGTCCAGGCTGAAATGATTGGTGTTAAAATCCCGCTGCATGACAGCCAGGAAAACATTGCGCGGGAAAGTAAAGCTTTTGCCGCTGCTGTCAGTCAGGATCACTTCCTGGGTATAATGGCTTTGTTCGGCAAAACGCGCGCCGCCGGCCACGGAAATCAGATGGCCGCCGGAATTCTGTGTATAGTCCACCAGGCGCATTTTAAGCGGGCCCATTTGCATTTCCAAAGCCTGGCAAGGCACCTCTATTGTTTCGTTGAATTTCTGCATGGCGGCAATGATGAGATCCAGCTGCGCCGGGCCGCTGGCTGCGCCTGCCCGTGTTATCAGGTCTTGGACTTCGTTCCACCGGGACCTCACATCAGCTTCGATGGCGGCGGCGTCCAACTCGCTGTTGTCATCCAGACGGACTTTTTGGCCCCTCACAGACACGACTCTTTGCTCTCCCAGCAGCACGGTTTTGCCGGTTGCCAGGGCGCGCTGCACTTCCAGGATCCTATTAACCGGCTGTATGTCCTGGGGCGTGACCAAGGGCGAGAACGGAGTCCGGCCCATGCGCAGCAGATAAGCCATGGCCGAACTGTTGAATTCATTGCCAAGATCATCGCCCTGGATATGCTCCCATATCAGGCCTTGTTCAATCATGTCAGCCAGGCTGTTTGCATCCTGGAGCACGGCTGCCAGTAAAAATGCATGCCCGCCCACATCCACGGCGTTTTCCTGGAAGGTCCCGTCCGGATTCAAATAATGCACGAGGGTCTGGGTCAGAAGTTTCCGGCCCTGGCCCAGCATGTTCTCCAAAGAGGCGGCGGTCTGCTGGCCGCCGATCCAAAGAGCTTCAGGATTGCGCGCTGCCATCAGGGTCATCAGGTTCACAAAATAATACCTGCCGATTTTCTTGACTGCATCTTTAGGAAGCCCCTGTTTGGCCAAATATTTGCGGAAGGCAGCCACCTTGTCCGGAGCCACTTCAAAGATATTCGCGTCTATTTTGTTCTGATGGAAATAATCTGCCAGAATGCGCGAGCCTTGGCCGGCAATGCCGATCTCAGCCATGGTACGGTACAGTGACAAATCCACGTTCCTGCGGGCGAAATCCTCTTGCAGGTCTTTTTTGGTCAGGGTCTCCAGATAATTGGCATTGGCCAAATCGCCTTCCAGGATCTCGCCCTCTGGCGTAATCACAGTCCCCTGGTTGTCCATCTTGGTTTTTATCTGCGCCCGGGCTTCGGGCAAGGCCAGGAAATCCATAAGCAGTTCAGGATAACCCATCTTCATCTTGGCCATCACGACCATCAGGTCCGGAATCAGGGCCAGGTGTGTAGGCGCCAAAGGTGTGGCTGCGAGCGTGGGGGCAACGCGGGCAAAGATCAGCAATTGCTCCATGGCGTATTTATGTTCCGCGTAGTGGTCTGCATGTTGATTGGATAGAATCATGAGTGCGTCCAGGTAATGCACATATTGTCCAGGTGTGAGGCGCTCCTGCTCGACCAGGCGCAAAAGCCGGGTTTTCTTCAGCGTGGCAAGTGCGCCACGGATGTCTCTTTTGGAGTACCGGGTCTCGGCAACGCCGGGCAATTCCGTGACCAGCTGCAGCGTCTTGGGCATAGGCTTGGACAAGTGCTCCAGCGTAAGGGCTTTGATGCCCAGGAAAGCGCGCAGGCCCGGGTTGCCCAGCAGGAATTCGGTGTCCGCAATCTCCTGCAAGGGCAGGACTGTATGTCCCGTGTCTTCCATGGACAGCCAGCGGTCGCCAAGCTGCAGATAGGTCTTGCCTTCAGCCTGCACCAGGGCGCCTGGCAGGCGCCGGCCGTCCAGGCGCAGGGTGAATTTTTGTTTCCGGGTCACAAACCGGGAAAGCGCCTCGCCCGTGACGGTTTCGGGTTCTTCGAATTGGACCTGCACGTTTTGGATTCTGCCCTGTATTTTTACCCGGATGGAACCAGCGGCTTTTTCCTGCAGGGCGGCAACATCAAGCCTTTCCTCCGGTGCAGCAACTTCTGCTTCCTCCTCCGCCACTTTGCCTTCCCTGGCCAGCAGCAGCAGAATCACGCCGGTGCTGAGCATCACCATGCCCGCGCCCACCAGCAGGGCTGAAAGCATGGTCATCGTCGCGGCCGTGACGAAAATGAAGGCACCCGCAAAGATGCCGGCCAAGCCGGCCATCAGGAAAGTCATGTAGACTTTCGCCTCGCCTTTTTCAGCAGCCAGGCTGAAGCGTTCCATCCAGCTCAAAGCCGGCGCGTATTCCTGCGCCCAGCGATACGCG
>JAFGIQ010000048.1 GCA_016929575.1 candidate division FCPU426 bacterium | reverse complement strand
GGCCGGAGTATAAAATATATTTTGTCTCCTTGTATGTTCAAAACCGAAAATGTTTGTTCGGAGATATTGAAGGTGATGGCAATACCCTCAATGACATCGGTTTGATTGTCCAGGAATGCTGGTATGATCTGCCGATTATTTATCCCCACGTCCACCTGGACATGTTTGTGGTCATGCCCAATCATTTGCATGGCTTGCTTTTAATCAACGAATCCCAAGCCTCCTGTCCCGCCCGTGAAACAGATGCAGAGGAAAAATTATCCGGCGCGGACATTCCAACCATCCTGCAGCAATACCAGGCCCTCTCCGCCAGCTTCATCAGCGAGGCGACCGGCATTGGCCCGGAAACGGTCTGGCGGCAGCAGGTCGAATACGAGCAGGTTGCAACCGAAAACAGGTTGGATATACTGCGTGATTTCATCTCCGACAACCCCGTCCAATGGCAGCACGATCCCATGCATCCGTCTTCACAACGGAGTGAAGGGTATTTTAAAATCTCCGGCCGACATCAGCGCAATTAATCCGTTCCCGCCATTTTTCCCCAGCCGACCGGAACCGCCGGTTGCGTTTTTCTGTTTGGCAAACGATCGTTTTATATTACAATACAACAACCAGCCTTGGAGCGCGGGCTTTCCCTTGTATTTCCCCGAACCGGCGCTGCCTGTTCGGGGTTGAAAAAACCGGCAACACTGCTTTCCGGCATGCAGCCGGACAGATGAATGGCATCGCAGGGACCGCTTTTTCACAGGCAACACTTTTTTTTGAATGCGGCGAATGGGAATTAGGCCCTGCCGCGACCAAAAAAAGCAAGGAGGTGCCGATGAAAAAATCATTACTCCTCTTCGGCGTCTTTTTCTTCTGTATGGCTCCCGGCAACGGCTGGGCGCTCAATTTAATCAGAATCGGTGAAAATGCGGTCCTGGTCCAAAACCAGGAAGTGCAGGACGCCGTGGTGGTGAACGGTTCCCTGGAAATCCAAGGGCGTGTGTTGGGTAACGCCGTGGTTTTAGGCGGCGATGCCACCTTGAAAAAAACCGCCTATATCCGCGGGGATGTCGTATGCCTGGGCGGACAGATTTTAAGCGAGACCGGCGCGATTGTCACCGGCTCCAAGGTTGAGATCGGAGGAAAAATAAACTGGAAATCGCTGCCTTTTTTTTCCATCATGAAAATATTCTTATACAGCTTCCTTTATAAAATCAGTACGGCTGTCATCCTGCTCGCCCTTTCCATCTTTTTTGTCTTAATGTGGCCCAACCAAATCCGTTTGGCCGCCGAGGAGGCGTCTTCGGATCTGGTCAAATCCACCCTGGTGGGAATTTTTACCGTGGCTCTGCTTATTCCCTTGTCGATCGGTTTTGCCATCACGTTATTCGGCCTTCCCATTGCTTTTGCCCTCTTCGTCTTTCTGCTGGTAGCCAGTTGGTTTGGAGTTGCCTGTATGTCCTATCTGGTAGGCACCAAGATATCCAAAAGCTATTCTCCGGTTATGGCCGTTATCATTGGTTTGTTGGTGTTGAAATTTGTCCATTTCGTGCCTTTTATAGGAACCGTGCTGTATTTTCTGGCGGTGTTGCCAGGGCTTGGCGCCATTTTACTTACACGCTTCGGGACCAACAAACCCTGGCTGGGCGATACCCGCGCCAAATTGTCCCGAAAACACTGAGGTCCGAGAACGCTGTTTTCAAGCCGGCCAAGGTTTTCCCCTGCCGCTGATTCATGTCCCTGCGTCCTGGCTGCCTGGCCGGTGTTTATACTTTCCGCTGAAAAATCAGCAGTATGCAGCCGCACCTATAAACAAATAAATTCCGGGATGGTCATGGCCTATAAAATTCTTGTCCCCGGCAGTGTTGTACTGGATGTGTATGAAGACACCGGCAAACGATACTTGGGCGGGGCCGAATTTAATTTTGCTTATCATATGCATCATCTCCTCGGCGGAGTGGATTTTATCGCCCGTCTCGGCCAGGACGAAGCCGGACGCCATATATTAAGCGAGTGTACGCAACGCGGATTCCCGGTCAAGGGGATGCAGACAGATCCTGTCAAACCGACCAAAACAGTGCGTATCCAAAAGGATGCCAATAATGAACCGATATTTTTCATCCCCGATGATGTAGCCACTGAATATCTTGATTACCCCCCGTTGACAGATGCTGATATTGCCGCCTATCACTTGGTGTACTTCGGGACGACGCTGCAGCACGGCGCAAAAAGCCGGAGCACGCTGCGTGCCCTATTGGACAAATGCCGGGGTGTAAAATTCTGTGATCTGAATCTGCGCAGCGGCAAATATACAAGAGAAACCATCGCTTACTCCCTGCACACCTGTGATTTTTTAAAATTGAACCACGAAGAACTGGAAACGGCATCTGATCTTTTTAGCCTCACGGGGTGCCAGGAAACCAGAATCCTGAAACTTAAAAACGCGTTCAACCTCTCCGGGGTCTGCCTGACTCTGGCGGCAAAGGGAAGCCTGCTGGCAACCGGAAACCAGCTTGCCCGGCAAAGCGGCAAAAAGTGTTCAGTGCTGGATACGGTCGGTGCCGGGGATGCCTTCTCGGCCTGCCTGGCAGTCGGGCTTTTGCAACAGCTGGCGGCCTCAGACATGCTTGCCCTGGCCGCTGATTTTGCAACCGCGGTCTGCAACATTCAAGGAGCGGTCCCTGCTGACGCCTCTTTTTATCGTCCTTGGCAGCGATGAAAAAAACAAAGGCCATCCATGGAGGCAAGCCGCCCCGCCTTTGTGCAGAAGGTGCACTGTTTCGCATGGTGGAACCGCCGAAGTGTATATTTTTATCTTGACTTTGGTTTGACGTCAAACTATAATGTGTTTATGAAACCGCCCAACACCAACATTCTGTCCCTCATTTCCAAAATCCGCCATAAAACGGACTCCCTGATTACCCACGAGTTGAGCAGCCGTTACCTCGCCGGACTGGCTCCATCCCATAGCGATATCTTTCTGGCTTTGTTCCGCAACAAGCAAATGACCATGAAAGAACTGGCCGATGTCATCGACCGTGATAAATCCACGGTTACAACCCTGATCAATAAAATGGTCAGCTTGGGATTTGTAAAAAGGGCGACAGATCCAAAGGATAAACGGATATGCCGCATTTCACTGACACCGCGCGGCACCGCCCTCAAACCGGTTTTCACCGAGATCGCGGAAGTCATCACAGAAAGAATGCATCAATGTATCACGCCTTTGGAACGTGAATCACTGGTTAAACTTCTCACTAAAGTCAATTCCTATTGGTAGCCTCTCCTCCGATGAGAAGCGGGCAGGCGGCAGCAACTGTTTTGACATGCCGTGCCGGCGCGGCCGCGCCAGCGCGTTTTCCCGCGGAGTTTTTAATGCCTGCCCCGCAGCCATTGAAAAACAGCCCACAGGGCCTGCAGGTCTTCCTCGTTGTATTTCATGATTTGTTGTATCACCTCTTCTCTTTCCTGTGCATCCTCTGTTTCCGTTGCCTCAATGTATTTTGCCATGGCCCAGTCGCCCCCGAATTCCTCCATGGTCCTGGCAAACCCGACATACTTTTCCACCACCTTTAAACTGTAACTGGGCACAGGCAGCGCCAGGGATTGCTTGGTACACGGCAGCAGGTCAAACAGATTGTCCATGACCCGTTGGGCGATGTTTTCCCGGTCTCCATAGCGTGCGCGGTAGGCTGCAATGTTCGTCTTCTCATAATGATGCCAGTGTACAAATGGAATGTTTCCGTAACATTGAAAAACGTCGCCCGCCTGGGCAAGAAAAGACTCCCAGCCTTGGCGGTCGCCGTCGGGTCCAAACCCAGCCAGAGCGGGCTGAAAGAAGCCCGGCCGCTCCCCGAATACCTGCATCCCCCACAAGTAAATTTTCTGCCATTCATCCAGGTGCGGCGGCAGTCCCTCCAAGTCAAACATGACGTAGTTGCCGGAAGCCGGAAACTGCGGAGGTTGCAAAAGAATCTCCCGGCCGGTATGCAAGGCCTCGGCGTTGCGCCTGATAGACCTTGCCATGCCGCCGACTTTTTTCATGCCTTTTCCCCACGGCCGCGATATCTCCGCCAATTCCGCCTCGTCATACCGTTGCAGGAGACGCGGGATGGTGTCGACACCCTGGGCTGCCAAAACCTGCACCAACCCCTGGTCTACGC
>JAFGIQ010000047.1 GCA_016929575.1 candidate division FCPU426 bacterium | reverse complement strand
GGATGTCTTCCGCCGTCCTGCCAGCCGGGCGGTGGCGGAATTCCTGGGCAGCCCCAATATTTTTACCGCCTCTTTTTCCGGCCGCACAGCCCGCCTACCCTGGGGGCGCATCACCCTGCCGGCATCTTTTCCCCGGCAGGAGGCCTTGATCTTCATCCGGCCTGAACATCTCATGATTGCTCCCGCCTCCCGCCGGGGAAAAATAAAAGGACGCATCCTCAGCCGCCGGGATTTCGGACAGTACTTTGAACTGAAAGTGGCGGTTGCTCCGCAATACAGCCTGGTGGCCCATGTGCCGACCTATCAGGCCGCCGGCTTGAAAAAAGAAGTTTTTCTTGACTGGCCGCCCGATGCCTGGCAGGTGTTGCCCAAGGAGGAGTTGCCATGAACAGCTGGCATTCCCTGGCAGGACATTTCGTCGAGACCGCTGCCGGCATCATCTCCAATCTTAAAATTTTTGAAAAGGCTTTGCTGGGACTGGAGGACAGTTATATCGAGCTTTTCACCCTTTTGGCGCTTGGGCTGCTGGCAGTGCTGCCGGTGATGGTTCCGGCACGTCACCGGCAGATCTGGCGCCACCTCACCCAGATCCTGGGCATCATCTGCTTTGTCTTCATTGTCTACACCTGCATGGGTGTTTTCGGCATGATTGCAAACTTTTTCCGCGGTTTTTATGAAATTGGCCGTGAAAACATCATTGCCCTTTATTTCGCCTCAGTGCCTGTCACCATTCTCGCCACCAGCCTGCTGTTCGGCCCTTTTTTTTGCGGCTGGATTTGCCCCACCGGATCTTCCCAGGAATTTATCGGACTGCTTACGCGCCGCCGGGAGCAAAAGCGGCGGCGGGCGGGATATCCCTTTTCCTGGCCCATGCTGGCCGGGATCATCCTGATCTCGCTGCTTTTTTTTTCCTGGCTGTATTACCTGAGCAGGACAAGGATATTTTTTATTGAAGACGCCACCGTCTATTGGACCTTTATCCTGTTGCTGCTGCTTTATTTACTTGTGTGGCGCCGTCCCCAGTGGGATCAGAAACTGCGCCGGCTTAAAACGCTCTCTTTTATCCTGATCGTAGCCGCAGCTGTCATGCATGTCCGCATTACCTCGCCTGTGCATTTTGGTTTTGCCAAAGTCGTGGATCCGGCTTCTGTGCTGGCAACAGTGATCGTCGTCATTGCCGCCCTTTTGGTTCCGCGGGTATGGTGCCGGTACCTCTGTCCATGGCGTCTGGCCATTAATTGGGCCTCCCAACACAGTGTGCGCCAAATCCGGTATGTGCCTGATGTCTGCACCTCCTGCGGCATCTGCACGCAGGAGTGCGAGGTAGAAGCCGTGCGCAACGGCCGGATCATTCCCCGGGAATGCAACATGTGCCTGCGCTGTGTTGATGCTTGTCCGGAAAAGGCCTTGCTGCTGGTCGACGTGTGGGACCAAGCGGCCTGCAAAAGCGGCGTCGCCTATCCTGCAGCGGACGCAGGCAATGCCGCCAGGAAAGCCAAGTACGCAAAATGAAAAGTCCCTCTCGCCATGGGGCGATTTTAATTATTCCGCTTGCAATCCTGCTCTTCACGCTGCCGCCCATCCCGGCGCTGGCGGATGCAAACTGGCCCGTTTTCCGTCAAGGCCCGGAAGGCCGGGCCTCGCTGGAATATCAGGGCTCCCTGCCCCTGCTTGAATGGTATTACCAGTATAAAACCACGCAGCGTTTTGAACCGGGAGTGGCGGTCTGGGCTTCTCCGGCCTTGGCTTTGGTCAACGGCAGGCCAACGGCTTTCATCGGCGGACACAACCAAGCCTTGCTGGCATTGGATGTGAGCGGACGGCGGGTACTGTGGCTGAAAATCACCAATGGCGTGATCAACGAAACACCGGTGGTGGGCGTGTGCGACAACCGTCTGACCGTTTTTTTCGGCTCTGCGGACCGGAGCGTCTATGCTTTGGACGCAGCAACCGGCGAGACGGTCTGGACCCGCGAGCTTATCCCCCCTGCCCCGACATTGGGGGCAGCGAGAATAACCAGCCCTTTGTTGCATGCGCAAAAGGTGTATATTGCCATTTTTGCGTATGATAAATCCCTGCCGCGCAACCGGCAACAAACCTGGTTGTTTTGTCTGGATGCAAAAAGCGGAGCCGTATGCTGGAAATATGAAATCGGCCGGGGATATGTCAGCTCACCCGTGGGTTTCCTGCTGGAAGGCAAATATTATCTTGTGGTGGCTTCCCGCAAGGGCTTGGTGCAATGTTTTTCCCTTACCTCCGGCCGGCCGCGCCGGGTTTGGACCTATTTGATGCCGCACGAGGTTTTCGCCTCGCCGGTGGTTGAACAGAATTGCCCTGATCCTTATCTTTTCCTCGGATCCAAATTCGGCAACTTTGCGGCCTTGGACGCCCGCAGCGGCGAGAAAAAATGGCAGCGCATGGCCGGCCATTGGATTGACAACGGCGCCTGCCTGGGCGAAGTGGACGGCCGCCGGATTGTATTCGTCGGCTCGCACGATTACCATCTCTATGCCTATGCGGCGCGCAGCGGTGAATTGTTGTGGCGCCGGCCGCTGGGCGGCGAAATTTATTCGGCTCCGGCTTTTTTCCATGTCAAAGGAGAACCCATGGTGGCGGTTGCCTGCCTCGATGACCGGGTATATGCCGTGCGGGCAAAAACCGGAATGGTGGCGGCCGCATTTTTTGCCGGCGAACCCCTGTGGGACAAGGCGCCCAAGGGCGAAACCCTGCTTGCTTCGCCGGCGGTTTTTTCCGCAGGCAATGAATCCGCGCTGGTGCACGGTTCGTACGGCGGCAGCGTATGTGTTTTTCCCCTGCTGCGGAAAAGCATGTTCCGCGACACGGCCCGTTCCTTCCGCAGTCTGTGGTGGAGTCTGCCGCTGGTGTTGGTTGTATTCTTGGGTGTGATTTTGCCGGTGGTGATTCTCCTGCCGGATAAAAGAGGCTAGAACCTATTTCTTGGCCTTGGCCGCCACCGCTGCACCCAGGGCGTTTACAAACTGCGGTATTTTCGGAATGTGCAGCGTCAGTCCCAGCTCCTCCTCCAGGATCTGGCAAAACCCCTTGTTCTTGGCTCCTCCGCCCGTGAAGGCCACCACTTCCTTCAGCCCGATTTTCTTGCCCATGGTGGCAATGCGCTCGGCAATGGAGCGGTGAATTCCGGCAATGATGTCTTCCTTGCCGACATCCTGCGCCAAAAGCGAGACGACCTCGCTTTCGGCGAAAACAGTACAGGTGGCGTTGATGTCAATGCGCTTTTTGGAAAGTTTTGAATACGTGCCCAATTCCTCCAGGCGCAATTCCAGGGCGCGGGCAATCACTTCCATAAATCGTCCGGTGCCGGCCGCGCATTTGTCATTCATGACAAAATCCCTCACCTCCCCCCGCTCGTCCAGCGAGATCACCTTGATGTCCTGTCCGCCAAGGTCGATGACGGTCATGATCTGGCCCATCGGCGCTTTGAGGAAACGGATGCCCTGGGCGCAGGCGGATATCTCGGTGATGTTTTTATCTCCAAAATCAACCACCCTGCGGCCGTAGCCCGTGGATACGAGATATTCCAGCTGGTTGCGTTCCATTTTGGCGGTTTGCAGGGATTTGGCCAGCGCGCGTTCGGCGGTAAGCTTGGGCTGGCTGCCGCTGGGCATGACCTCGGTGGCCAGGATAAAATGGCCGCTTAAAATAACGGCTTTGGTGGCAACCGAGCCGATGTCAATACCGGCTGTTATCACGCCTTCACCTCAAGCTTTGCAGACGCTGGGCCACCAGGGCTGATCCCAAGGCATTGATGAATTGCGGCAATTCGGGGATATACATTTCGGTGTCCAATTTTTTCTCCAGACTTTTAACCAGGCCGATGTTCTGGGCCCCGCCGCCCGTGAAAGCCACGGTCGGGCGCATACCAATTTTATTAGACATGGCCGCGATGCGTTCGGCGATGGAGTCGACGATGCCGGCGATGATATCCTGTTTTTTTACATCCTGCGCCAAAAGCGAGATGACCTCGCTTTCGGCAAACACCGTGCAGGTGGCATTAATGGTAATGGTCTGTTTGGCCTGCAATGCCAACTCTCCCAGCTTGGCCAGCTCGATTTCCAGGGCATGGGCAATGACCTCCAAAAACCGGCCGGTTCCGGCCGCACATTTGTCATTCATGACAAAATCCTTGGTGTTGCCCTCGTCGTCCAGGGTGATCACCTTGATATCCTGCCCGCCCAAATCAATAATGGTGCGCACTGTGCCCTTGGGGGCCCCGAGGAATTTCACCCCCTGGGCGCAGGCGGATATCTCGGTGATGGTTTTTTCGCCAAAATCAACCACCCGGCGGCCGTACCCGGTGGAAACCACATGCCGGACATCGTCCGGTTTAAGTTTGACTTTGGCCAGCGCTTTGGCCAGGACCATTTGCGCTGTTATCTTGGGGCGGCTGCCGGTGGGCATGATTTCCGTGGAAAGAATCTTGCCGTCTTCCAGAATCAATGCCTTGGTCCCAACCGAACCGATATCCACTCCGGCGGTGATCATAGTATCATCTCCAAAAAGGCCTCGATCCGCGTGCGCAATTGTTCCACGTCCTCTTGGCCGTAATCCGTGTGCAGGGTGATCACGGGTATTTGGTTTTCCTTCAGCACTTTGACGACCAGGTCTTTTTCCATGTCAAATATCTGGCATAGGCGCAGGTCGTGGTAAATAACGCCGTCCACCTTGGCCTCCCGGGCCAGGTGCAGGATCTTGTCAATGCGGTCATAACTGGTCGTAAAGCAGGGGCACACGGAGGGAAAAATGTAGCGGGCCGCGACTGCCTCCAGCATGCCCTCCAGCGTCCATTCGTCCGGTTCGGCGTAATCCCACAGCCGTTGGTGTCCGGCGCACATGTCGTCCGCCACCACGGTGCTGCCGAGCTCCGTGATGATGTTGAGGATCTTAAAGTTGGGCCAGATAATGGGCGCCCCGGTAATCATCAAGCGCTTGCCTTTGGCGGCGTATTTGCCCGTTGCGGACGCTTTTTTCATCTCATTATACAACAATTCCGTCTGGTTGATCCAGCGCGGAAGATCGTCGTAAAAGGAAGATTGCACAACCATGAGCAGATCCTGGTGCGAAAGCAAAAGCGGATGTGCCAGTCGGAGTTCATACATTGCGCGGTACAATTCCGCGCGGCGCTTAAGCAGCTGCAGGGCGTTTTTCAGCTCCGGCGCCTTCACTTTTTTCCCGTTCAATTCCTCCAGCTTGTGCAAAAAGAGCTTGATCTCCTTCAACCAGTATTCCTTGAGGCCGTCGTAATTTTTTATTTTGGGAAGATTAATCATCCACACCGGCAGGTAATCAGCCAGATATTCCCCCAGCTTGGTCTTGGCATCGCAGGATGTCGGCAGGGCGATGACATCGCAAGCATCGATCCAGCCGTCGCCGAGAATGGGAAATCCGAAGGAGGATTTCACCAACGGACAAATATCTCGCGGCAGCAGCTCTTCGGCCGTGGTGATGGTATCCGAATGCCCGCTGCACAACCGGATGGGCACGTCTCCTGAGGCATAGATCAATTCCTCGGGCGCAAAGTAGCAATAGGTGCCCACCACCTTGCGGTTGAGGATTTGGAGCTCCTTTTTCCTTTTTTCCGTGGTGAAAAGCTCCTCGTAATAAGGCAGACTGACCAAACGGTCGGGTTGTTTATGCAGCCGCGCCGCCAGATCCTCGGATGCGGCCCGCACGCGGGCGCTGACTTTTTCCGCGGGCCGGTGCAAAGGGGCGCGCTGGTATCTCTTTTCAAAATCCGTCTTCATGCATCTGACTCCTTAGGATTTGAATAGGGGAAGGCCTAAAAATTTCACGGTCAAACACTTCTTTTCCGGACACAAGTCCACACAGCGGTAGCAATGAATGCATTGGCTGTGATTCACATATTTTTTTGTTTTTTCTTCGTATACCGTTGAAGTCTCCATGGGACAGGCAGAGGCGCAGACGGCGCATTTGGTGCAACGGATAAGGTCCTTTTCCTTGGAAAGAAAGGCCCCCTGGTTGAAAAATGACAAAATCACCCCCAGCGGGCAGATTTTGCACCAGGCGCGTTTAAGGATAAATCCGGAAAAATACAGCAGGGTTGACGCCACCAGCACCACAAACAAGGATACCAGCAGCGTGGTGGAGGCCCCGGGAAAAGTCAAATTGATCATGATGGGAAATCCGGTTAAAGCCGGGGTGATGAGTTTGGAGGGGCACATCTGGCAAACCGCCAGATAGAGCGGTTTTTTAATGGACCAGGCTACGGCGGACCAGGAAATGAACCAGGCGGAAAATAAAATGATAAAGGTGAGGCCCCAGCCGACGGCTTTTAAAAGATTTCGGAGCGGAGCAGAAAATCGTATCCGCTTCAGGCCCAGGTACTTGCGCGCTTCATACAACAGCTCGGACATAAAACCCAGGGGACAGATCCAACCGCACCAAAAACGGGCCAGCATGACCATCAGCACCACCACCAAAGCCAGGCTGGGCAGCACTACGCCCAGCGGAGGCCTCCAGGTGAGAATGTCAGAAAAGAAAAACATCAGGCAACCCCTGAAGGTCCCGTGCGTGCCGGCAAAGCGGCAGCTGCGCGCCGGCAAAAAAGTCTGGAAAGGCTGGGTCCAGGTGGGGTTGCCGTACAGCAATTCTGTGGCCTGCCTGCTGTTTTCCTGCATGGCATACCATTTAATTTCTGTGGGTTTTAAATGAAGCAAGGTGGCGCCGTAAAACAGGAAAGTCAAGGAGAGGATCTGCACTCCGCGTCGGATATAGGTGATGGTATGCATCAGGACCTGCTCCTTCCCTGTTGATACCGACGCCAGAAAAATAAAGCCAGAAAAAGAATAATAACACCCATATATATATAATTCCCGTAGAGCTCAAAAAAAGTAGGATCCTCAACGATTTCGATGGTTATCATGCCGGCAGCTGAAGACTCCTCTGCCCGGGAGATGCCAGGAATCATTATCAGCAAAAAGGCAAACACAAAACCGCCCCATCTGCTCATGCGCGCTTTCTCCAAAATAAAATGGCTGTTCGGAGGCAATCCGACGCAGTTTTAGCCAGGAAATATGCAATCAACACGCCTTTACTTCTGGGCAGTGTTTTTTCCGACTTTAATGGTAATAATCAGGTTCGATGCCACATTGCGGCTGCTGGTCAGCGCGTGCAGCCGGATATCGTAGGCACCGGGTTTTACTCCTTTTTTGGGTATGATGTTCACCTCAAACTTTGCTTCTTGACCGGGAGAAAGCCTGGGTATATGTTTTGGATTGGCTTCGACATCAAAATATTTGCTGTTCACCTCTACCCGGACCTGGTTAACCTCGTTATAAATGTTGTTTTTTATAAAAACAATAAAACTTCCCTTCCCCACAATGGTAATGTCGTCTGCTTTAAGCCGTATCCCCAGGTTTTCCTTCACTGTTTGTTTGGCGGGCGCATCCCCCCCCATGCTGCCCTCATAAATAAGATTGCCGCGCGAGGACACCTTAAAATCCATGGGGAATTTTCCGCTATGCAATTTTCCTTTGACTTTGAGTTTTACGGTGAAGTAATCCTTTTCCCCGGAAACCAGGCGGCGGATGGAATCCGGCGTGACTTCGGTTTCAAAAGCCGGGCTGATGGCCTCCATCTTTACTGAAAACAGGTCGCGGGGGGAGCGGTTGACAATATAGGTGCGGAATTCCCCGCTTTTACCGACAATTTTCAGCTGGCTGGTTTCTGGTATCAGGACAATGCTGTCCGGGCTGTCTGTGGCATTGCCGCCGCTGCCCAATGCATCCGTAGGCAGCTGATTGACCAGCCCACCGCCCGGTCCGGCAGTGCCGGGGCCAAGGTTTGTCGGTGAATCCGGCCCTGTGGGGCCTGACGGAGGCGGCTCTCCGGGCGCTGGTGGAGGCGGTGGAGGAGCAACAGGTCCTCCGGCGCCGCCGCCGCTGGGCGCACCCACATTTGAGGGATCAGGACGCCAGGGATCATCGCAGGCGTGGCCAAAACAAAGGGAGGGGGTTATAAGCAGGGGCAAAATATAGAACACTAAACTGATCAGGAACAATTTCATGGAATATCACCGCCTTTTCCATCCATTACCACTGACTATTTTATCTCTTTCAACATCAGGCTGCAACCAATTATCATGTTGTTCTTCTAGCAGCAGGCTGCTTAAAAAAACCTCCTAATGCCTGTACGAGATGGAGATGCTGCCACAGCCGCCCCATGGATTTATTATCATCACCCTGCTAGCGTCTTTCGAGCCGCAAAGTAGCATATTTGAGCAGGTGATGGTTGTACTCGCAGTAAGCCAAGTGCGGCACATCCCTGGAATCCAAAACCAGGGATGAAAAAGCGCCCACATCACCCTCCATATCCACCAGCATGCGCTCCCATTTGCCCTGGCGCCGGCGGGCGTAGCGAAAATGTTTTTTGGTATAATCAAAATAACTCACCTGCGGTTCTTCCTGTGAATCAAGCACCAGGAAAGCATAACGCCCCACATCTCCTTGTGTATCAATGGTTGAAATCATCCATTCCTGCCCTCGGGGCCGGTAGGCGTATTTTAAATGCCAATTTCCGGTGTCCACATAGGCAATATGCATGTTCCCGTGATGATCCAAAGCCAGAGAGGGAAACATGCCAACCTTGCCTTCGGCATCCACCACCTCTATTTTCCAGGACGCGCCGTCACTGCGCGCTATTTTTAAATCCTGGTTGGTCCAATCCAGGTAGGCAATGCAAGGCCTGCCCTGCTGATCCAAGGCTAAAGAAGTAAACATGCCGACATAATCCTTGGCATCCACTGTTTCCCGCCGCCAGCCTTTTTCCGTCTGGCGGGCGTATTTCAGATCATAATTCGTCCAATCAAAGTAGCTGATGTGGGCCAGGCCCTTTGCATCCAGTTTCAGGTCCAAATATGCGCCTACATACGCCGAATCATCAACCAGCTCTTTTTTCCACTGCGCGCCTTGCTGCCGGGCAAAATACAGGGCTTTGCTTTTCCATTCAAAATAGGCCACGCAAGGTTTGCCGCCTTTATCAAAAACCAGCTTGTTGTAGGTGCCCGCATTGCCGTCGGCAATAATGGTTTGTGTTGACCATTTGCCTTCCTGCCGGCTGGCGTATTTAAGCTGATAGGTGTTCCAGTCACAATAAGCAATATGCGGCTGTTCCTGGGCGTCCAGGGCAATGGAGAGCATGTGTCCGTTGACCTTGCTTTCCTTGTCCACAAACGCGATTTGCCAATCAAGTGCATGTTTTCCGCAACTGGACAGGACAAGCCCCGCACCTGCCAGGAACACGCTTTGCAGTAAAACCGTTTTTTTGCTGCTCGCCATGTTTCCTTTCCACCACCCGTGCGTTTTTTCCAGCACTCCCAGGTTAAAAATGAAACAGCACTGACAGGTGGTGGTGCATTCCCAGCTCCCCCATCAGGCCAATGGCGTAATCAAACCGCAATAGATTGTATTCGACGCCCGCGCCGGCAGTAACACCGTCCACATCATGGCCGTATTTGTAGCCCGCGCGCAGATAAAACATGCCGGATACGGCATATTCCAGGCCGGCGTGCACCTGGAAATTCAGATCCAATGGTTTGCGGACGTCCAAAACCG
>JAFGIQ010000046.1 GCA_016929575.1 candidate division FCPU426 bacterium | reverse complement strand
GAGACCTACGACCGCTGGGTGGCCTGGGCGGCGGAGAATATTCTGTCTTTGGCTGCAGGGCTGCTGGTCTCCGCGGCCCTGATTGCCACAGGCAGCGTGAGCCCGGAGATGTTCTGGCAGGCGGGCTTCCTGGCCGCCTGGCCCATATTCTTCATCCTGCACTTTGCGCAAATGCTGTGGAAGGGCCGCGCGCCGCCCAAGGGGATCTGGATCCCGGCCCTGCTCATTGCCGGCGTCAATGCGGCGCTCTTACTCACGCCTTTGTCTTTGCCCATCATTTTTATTGCCTCGTTTGTGATCCACTGGTGGGCCAACCAGATCCTGTCGCGCACGGAAATATCTTTTAAACAATACCTGCGCGGAGTGTTTGTCCGGCCCTGGCGTGAATTCACCTGGGAGAACATCTGGAATCCGCGGCGATTCCTGCTCCTGCGGCACAACAACCTGAAACCGGACAAGACCCCGGATTACATGAAAATCATTCCGCGCATCATCGGGCTGGTGTTGATGTACGGGTCCATCTTGAGTCTGCCCCTGTTGGCGGCAGTGCATCTGCCGGTTTTGGGGCCGGATCCGGTGATGACCGGCATCACGGCAGTGGCAGTGCCGCTGCTGATGGCAGCGGCCGGCTTCATCGGCCTGCATATGGCCTACAATGCCCTCACGCCCTGGGCGCAGCTGGCCACGGAAGCAGAATATGATCCTGTTTACGGCGAGCGTATGTATCAGACCATGCCGCATAGAATTTCCTTCGGAATCGTGGGTTCGTCAATTGAAAATATCCAAAAAGCCCTGGAATTCGTTAAAAAGGAGATGGCGCAATTTCCCGGGCAGCATAAACCTGGCCGGATTATTCTGGGTGTCACTGATGCCGGTTTGCTGGCCAATTTGCCAGCTGATCTTGTGAATGAATGCCATATCGTGGTCTCGGAAAAGGCGGATACCTCGGATCTGTTGTTTAAATTCCGCGACAAGGCATTTTATGCAGACAATGCCACCATCCTGTCCGTGATCAGTGATGAAATGCCATACCGATCCGGCGATATGGTAAAAAACATCAAAGCCCTGATGTATCACAACAAGCCCTCGGTGATTTCTTCTGCTGGCAGGAAACCATCCTCCCCTGTTTCCGGAGCATTTCCCGTGGATCTGACTTTTTACACGGATGCCCATTATGTCAGGGCCAGGCATGCGGAAGAAAGTTTTCTGGATCAAATCAGGCCGTATCTGATCGTGAATCAAAATGCAGCCCATGCAAACCGCGTTGTGTTAGATGCTTTGCCTGCGAAGGCATTTTCGGATGAGAGTCGATGGAAGAAATCAGACGCTTCAACGCACCTTTTGACCCGTGTCCATGAGCAAGAAGGCGGAGAATTTCTGATATCGGATTCCCGTATCCTTGTTTTTGAACCGCATGCTGATGATGCAGTATTGGGCGCCGGGATATTATTAAAACGCTGGCTGTCAAGAAACAACCGGCTGTGGGTTTATAATTTTACAAGCCGGAATGAACATGATTATTGGCCGCAAAACGAAGAGATGCGGGATTTTGAAAACCGCCTGGCGTTCCAGCGTATCCGGGAAATTGTTGAGAAAGAGACAGGTCCTGTGGAACCGATTGGACATCAAACCCTGGATTTTACCCGCCCTGATGCTGCCGCCGCGCAACTGCAATTGGAACTGGAAATTAAAAAAGTCCTTCGGGCCCTGGAGAGCCGCCAGCCGGATGCAATCGTAGTTCCGGCTGAGGAGGATACGCACCGGCATCATATCCGGATGCGTGAACTGGTTTTACTGGCTGCAAAGCAGTATGTTCGTAATACCGGCAAAAGGATCAGGATATACAGCGTGCCGTTATTTTCGTCTGAAAGCAAGGCATACAAACAAACAAATCGGACAGTTTTGCTGTCGCCCGAGGAGCAGGAAGAAAAGAGATATGTCCTGGATGCCTACCTGTCCCAGGGAGAATACGTTCAAGGCGTCCGGTATGCGCAGTGGATAGGAAAAAACAGGGAACGGACAGGTGGATTGCAAAATGAGTGCTTTCTGGAGGAGGAGTTATCGCCTGAAACCGCCCAAAAAGATGCCCCGGAAGTCTGGAATATGCGAAAATCCGGGCTTGGCGGGTTGGAAATTCAAACTGTATTGGGGGGCAAGGAATTTCGTGTTGGTTTTGACGGAGAAAGCGGGCGGATTGAAATTTATCAGGAGGGATTCAAGGATGGCATACCGCCGATAAGTGTGATTGATGAAATCCTCAACCGCCTGCTGGAGCAAATCATGAGCTTGGATCCGCGGCGGGATATGGTTTTTGAAAGGAGATGGCTGAAAAACCCGGAACTCGCCGATCCCTTGCACGAATTGACCGGACTTTTACAACAATACGGGGAATTGCAGGGCATTCCGGCGCTTGACCATCCGACCGTGGTGGCGGGGTTGAAAGTGTTGTTTGAAAAAATATCAGGGGAAGTCGAAGAAATAAAACTGCGCCAAGGGCTGCTGGACCAGAAAATAAACCTGGATTCCGATATCTACGAGCAACGTCTGCGGCAATCCCAAAAGTTAATTATCGGCATTCCTTCCCATAACAGCGGGCCTGTTATTGCGGAGAAACTGAAAAACATAGCCGGTGAAATACGCAGATTCCCTGAAACGTGGCGTGCCTGGGAAATAGAGCTGGTCATCTGCGTCAACGGCCGGCCAGCAGGGCTGGATGCCATGGCCAGGGAAACAGCCATGCAGATCCCCGCCGACATGTTTGCCGGCATCAAAAATCCCCTGAAGATCACGATCATTAAGTCTTTGTACCCCAATCAGGGAAATGCCATGAATGAAATTCACACCTATGCCCGCAGAAGTCAGGGAACAATAATTTTTGAAACGGATGATGATGTCCATCTCGAAACTGGCTCCATGACAACGATGATTACCAGCCTGCTCAGTATAGAAAAGAAAGCATTGGTAAGCTCACGGTATTACTGGCGCCGGAGGCCGCTGCCCGAGTTGTATCAGGAAAGCCTGGACGGGCTGCAAAGCAATCCTTTTACACGCATCATGCCCGGGAAGATTTTAGCGGTTTTGGCTCAGCTTGCCGTGCCGATGAAAAGTTTGTGGCAGGAAATAGCCATATTCCGTATGCGCCCGGATATTCCATTTTCACCCCAGGATGTTATGGGCGCAGCCAATGTAACCTGGACAGACCATTTTATCGGCCTCCCTTACTGGATACGTCAGACCGATGTGTGGTGGCGTTATCGTTATGCGCCTTTCGCGCGGGTGGAGGATAAGGCGCGCAGTTCAGGCGTGGCGGCCAGAAGCTTGGGATATTATTTGAGCAAAAGGCCACGGTCGGTTTATGGGTATCACGACGACATCAACTATGTTTTTTCAAATGCCCGCCGGCGTGAACAAAAGGAAGGATATATCCATTATCTGCAGAACATGCGCGAGACCGGGCTGGGATCGCTGGCAGTGAGAGACAAGTTGTTTTTGTTTTTAAGCATATTTTTCTTTGAAGGCAGCACATGGCTTATCAGTCATTTTGGGTGGATTTTCAGATCACCGATATTTATATGGAATGCCTCGGAACGCGGAGCGGATGCGCGCCCGATCGCCCCCGGACAGGGTTTGTTGCCCCTTCGGGCCGCTGAACCCGGATGTCCTTGGCAAAAGTTGGAAATTACATCGCGGAGTGCAACCTATTTCGGCTTCGGCGCGGAAGGCATTTCGTCCATGCAGGTGTTGTTGCAGCCGGCTCCGGCATTGCCTGCAGAACAAGCATTGGCGGAAAATTTTCAAAACAGGATGCGTCAGATACTGGAAGCGGCCCAGGTGGATGAACATCACCGGCCTGTTATACCCGCTTTGCACATGGACAGCTTGCTGGATCAATTCGGGCATCTTGACGGCCAAAAACATTCCCGCAGCTTTTCGGAAAAAACCTTGCGGGTTTTCAGCGCGTTGTATGCCATCCCGGATGTCCGGGCTGCAGAAATCATGGAGTGGTACGGCATTGACCAGGAAGAGCTGATAAGCATATACCGTTTTATCCGCGGACAGACGGTTTTCCAGGAATTGTTCCGCGCGCATCCGGTATACCGCAATTTTTATCACCGGATGCGCGGCTTGCTTGCTGATGCGGATTTTGTACAAACAGTTCTGGACCGGACCACTGAGTATCCGCAAAACCTGGAAATTCACCCCTCGCCCGCCCCCTGTAATTCAAATTGCCTTTTCTGCTACAACCACGGGCACAGGTATTACGAGGAGGCCAAAGCGGGAATAAAACCGCTTCCCGTTGATCTGTGGCTAAAGGTGATTGATGAAGGCGCCCGCCATGGGTTGAGGCGGCTGGACATTGTCGGCGGCTTTGAACCCTTGATGACATTGGACAGCACCCTGGCAATTATCGAAAGGGCGAAAGCCAAAGGCATTGAAATCCGCCTTTTCACCAACGGCATATCCCTGGATCCGCAAAATGCCGAAATGATCCGGATTTTAGGAGAAGTGGACCATTTGTATGTCAGCATGCGGGGAATTACATATGACACATACCGGAAAGTGGCCGGCGTCAGCGAGGATGATTTTCATAACATTTTCAGGGGGGTTGAAATCCTGGCGCAGGAAAAAAAGAAGCAGCATTCCGGTATCAAAATATCCTTTCTGATCAACCATTTGAATTATCACGAACTTGAAGACATGTTGATGTTTGCGAAAAAGACGGGATCGGTTTCAGTAGGACTAAGCACTGACAATGTTGAAGGCATGCAGCATTTCACACCCCGGCAGGTACAGGAAGTGCAGTCGGCATTGGTTAGGGTAATGCGGGATATTGAAAAGGGCGTATTCAAGCCCATGGAGATCAGCTTCAATGATACGCTGCTGAAACTATGGGCTACCTGCAAGCAGGAATTGCCGCCGATCTATCAATACCAGCTGCGGGATCCACGGCAGTGCCTTTCCCGGTTTTTTGAGCCTACGGTCAATCCTTTTGGGAAGATCTTCCATTGTTGTGCGCTGGCCCAGCCCAAGTACGAGATGCGTCCATTTGACCAAATTACACCCCGGAATTTACTGGGCGATGCAGTCCGCAACAGCTGGAAAAAGGATTTGCAGGTAGGCAAGTGCCGCAAGTGCAACCCGGCATCATTGAGCGGCATTATGGCTTTGGAAAAATTCAGCGACGATGCGGCTGCAGGCATTGCTTTAAATATGCAGCCGTTTGATGAGACTGCAGAGAAGGAAGGGAAAGCGGTTCAGGAACCGGAAGTGGGGCAGACAATAGTCCTGCCACTTGCGCCGCGCGGCGGCCTGATGCCCTGGCTGCGGGCGATCTTTGTGCGCCTGGGGATGAAGGG